>JBMLRA010000024.1:0-1126 GCA_049241265.1 Chitinophagaceae bacterium | reverse complement strand
TTTCGGTTCTTTCCATTTGCTGTATTGCAGCAAAATCGTTTGCACAGCCTGCAACGAACCCTGCACCATTGCCAACTCTTACTGCTTCTCAAGTAAGATCAATTTACACAGATAACTTCTATGCTGATTTGGCGAATGTAAATTTTAATCCAAATTGGGGCCAAAGTGGATTTGGAGGTGCTACAACTTTTACACTTAGTGGTAACAATATGCGTTATTACCCTAATATGAACTATCAAGGTATTGATATTAAAAATGGCGTAAATGCTGCACAAAACGTAAGTTCATTAGATACTTTACATTTAGATGTTTGGTCATCAAACTGTACTTCACTTGATATTTATTTAGTTACTGAAAATCATGGTGAAAGATTAATTAATAGAACATTAACTTTAAATACCTGGAACAGATTAAAGATACCACTTTCAGCTTATGCTGCCTTAGGTATTCCTTTAATTGCAGTTAAAGAGTTTAAGTTTGTTACTGTAACTCCTGGAAGTGGAGCAAACATTTATGTAGATAATATCTTTTTTTACACTACTAATGTTTTACCTACCCTTTCTAATTTTTCAGTTCCAGCAAAAATGCTTGGAGATGCACCATTTACAATTACTCCACCAACCTCAAATAGTACAGGAGCATTTACGTACATAAGTAGTAATACCAATGTAGCAACTGTTACAGGAAACACTATTACAATTTTAAGAGCTGGTACAAGTACAATAACTGCAAATCAAGCAGCTGCTGCACCATATGCAGCTGGAAGTATCACTGCATCATTTTCGGTTACTGTTGCTCCATTAACTACAAATGCACCAACACCAACAAAACCAGCTGCTAATGTAAGATCAGTATTTAGTAATACTTATCCAAATTTACCAGGTACAACTTTTAGAACTAGTTGGAGTAATGCAGCTTCTACACTAGTGGATACTGCTATTACAGGTAACGACATTAAAAAATATAGTGGTGTAGATTTTGTAGGAATTGAATTAGCTAGTCCAACAGATTTAACTTTAGCTGATAGTGTTCATATAAGCATGTGGACTCCTTCTGCTGCATCATTTGCACTAAAATTAGTTAATCAAGGTGGTGGAGCTAATAACGAGAATATTGTGTGGTTTGA
>JBMLRA010000023.1:0-14603 GCA_049241265.1 Chitinophagaceae bacterium | reverse complement strand
TGCACTTCACTGGCGTTATGCCACTAAAAGAATGAATGGAGCCAAAATTCCAAAACAAAAAATGGATGTGATATTAGATGCTATTTCGTTGGCTCCTTCTTCATTTGGCTTGCAACCTTATTCTGTTTTGGTAATTGAAAACGAAGAAATCTTAGAAAAAATAAAACCCATTGCAATGATGCAACCACAAATAACCGAAGCATCGGCTTTGCTTGTATTTGCTGTTTGGGATACATTAACTTCTGAAAAAATTGATACTTATATCCATAGAATTGCTGCTGAAAGAAATGTAACTGTTGATAGTTTAAAGCAAGTAAAAGAAATGATGGAAGCACAACTAAAAAATAGCGATGCTGATAATTTTATTTGGAATTCAAAACAAGCATACATTGCTTTAGGAGTTGCATTGGTAGCTGCTGCAACAGAAGAAATTGATAGCACACCAATGGAAGGATTTGATAAAAATTTGCTCGACGATTTATTACAACTTAAAGAAAAAGGGTTGCGTAGTTCGGTAATAATGACGTTAGGATATAGAGATACTAAAAACGATTATTTAGTTAATCTCAAAAAAATAAGACGGGAGAAAGAAAAACTTTTTATCAATATTAATTAGCTTGTGAAATACTATAAGTGGTTCTTACAATAATGAAAACATTTAAAAGAGGTTGCCTTAAAAAGGGCAGCCTCTTTTTTAGAGTATATGAGCATTTAATTCCGTTTCAAAAACATAATGCAGTTCCAATTTTAATAAGCATACCTTACACTAATACAAATGTGTGAATTATGCAACTTTCTTAGCAATTCTGTAATTCGTTAACCTTAAAATATGGACAATTTTGTTAAGTCTATAAAACAATAATTTGAAACTATTTATTAAATATATGGTCAGCATTCGCTGCAAGATGATGGTGAAAGAAATACTAAGAAATCTTGGACTTCACTTTATTGTGGTGGATTTAGGCGAAGTAGAAATAATGGAAATTATTACTACAGAACAAAGAGAACAATTAAAAAAAGAATTGTTAGATATTGGGCTTGAACTAATGGATGATAAACGTGCTATTTTAATAGAGAAAATTAAAAATGCTGTAGTAGAAATGGTGCATCATTCTGACACAGAATTACGTGTTAATTTTTCTTACTATCTCAGTGAAAAACTACATCACGATTATACCTATATGGCAAATCTTTTTTCAGAGGTACAAGGCACTACCATTGAACATTTCATCATTGCTCATAAAATAGAAAAAATAAAAGAATTGATTATTTATGGTGAATTAAATATTACAGAAATTGCCTGGAAAATGAACTATAGCAGTGTGGCACATTTATCCAATCAATTTAAAAAAGCAACAGGATTATCGCCTTCGCACTTTAAAAATTTAAAAGATAAAAGAAGAAGTCCAATAGAAGATGTTGGAAACACAAACGAGTCAAATTAAACAAAATAGAAACATTTTTTAAGTTTATAAATCGGTGAGATTAAAGCGGAAATTGTATATGGATAAATTGCAAAAATCAGTGGAAGACAAGTTAATTATTGCTAATAGAGAACTTGCTTTTCAAAAAGAGGAAAAAGAAAAACGTGCAGCAGAATTAGGCAATGCAAACTATGCAAGAAGTCTTATAGAAGCCAGTCTTGACCCTCTATTTACCATTAATACAGAAGGTAAAATAATGGATATGAACAATGCTTCTATCAATGTAATTGGCAAATCTCGTAAAGCTCTAATTGGCACAGATTTTTTTGATTATTTCACAGAGCCGAAAAAAGCAAGAGAAGGATATCAACAAGTTTTTGCAAAAGGATTTGTAGCAGATTATCCATTAACAATAAAGGATCATAAATTAACAGATGTATTATTCAATGGTTCTATTTATAAAGATGAAGCAGGAAATGTGTTGGGTGTTGTTGTTGTGGCAAGAGATATTACTGAACAAAAAATATTTGAAAAGGAATTAACTGAGGCAAAAATATTTGCAGAGCTAGCTACAACTATTGCCGAAGATGCTCAAAGCAAAGCAGAAGCAGCAATGCGTATTGCAGAAGATGCTGTAAAAGCAAAACAACAATTTTTAAGCAATATGAGCCACGAAATTCGTACTCCAATGAATGCGATTATTGGCTTTACAAAAGTGGTGTTGAAAACAGAATTATCTGCTAAACAAAAAGAATATTTAACAGCCATAAAAATGAGTGGTGATGCACTCATTGTTTTAATAAATGATATTCTTGATTTAGCAAAAGTGGATGCAGGTAAAATGACATTTGAGAAAACACCGTTTAAAATGGCAATGTCCATAGCTGCAATGTTGCACCTGTTTGAAACTAAAATTCAAGAGAAAAATTTAGAATTAGTAAAAGAATACGACAACAATATTCCTGAAGTTTTAATTGGCGATTCGGTGCGTTTGCATCAAATTATTTTAAACCTTGTAAGTAATGCTGTAAAGTTTACAAATGAAGGTAAAATCACTGCTAGTGTTCGTTTGCAAAGTGAAGATGCTGAAAATGTATTGCTTGAATTTGCTATAAGTGATACAGGTATTGGTATTTCGGAAAACAAGTTAGATAAAATTTTTGAAAACTTTCAACAAGCATCAAGTGGCACATCAAGATTGTTTGGTGGTACAGGTTTGGGGCTTGCCATTGTGAAACAATTAGTAGAATCTCAAGGAGGGGAAACTAATGTTAAAAGCAAAATAGACGAAGGTTCTACTTTTAGTTTTACTTTAAGTTTTAAGAAAACAAAAGAAGCTGCTGAAATAGAAAATGGCTTAGTTGAAGTGAATAAAGAAATTAAAGATATTAAGGTTTTAGTAGTAGAAGATATTGCACTCAATCAACTTTTAATGAAAACATTATTAGATGATTTTGGATTTGAAAGAGACATTGCTGGCAATGGAAAAATAGCCATTGAAAAATTGCAAACAAAAGTGTATGATATTATTTTAATGGACTTGCAAATGCCCGAAATGAATGGGTTTGAAGCCACAACCTACATTCGTAATGTAATGAAATTAAGTATTCCAATCATTGCATTAACAGCCGATGTAACAACTGTTGATTTGGCAAAATGCAAAGCCGTTGGAATGAATGATTATATAGCAAAGCCTGTGGATGAAAGATTATTGTATAGTAAAATAGTTGGGTTGATTAAAAAAACAACAGTTAAATTGGTGGAAAATGTGATGGACAAAAACAAAAAAGTAAAATGCATTGATTTAGAGTATTTAATGCACCGTACTAAATCAAATCCTACATTAATGATGGAAATGATTTCACTATATTTAGAGCAAACACCACCATTGATAAAAGCAATGAAGGAAAGTTTTGATGAAAAAGATTGGCAAACTTTATATGCAGCAGTACATAAAATGATTCCATCTTTTTCAATCGTTGGCATTCATACAGACTTTGAAGCAATGGCAAAAAAAATACAAGAATTTGCCAATTCACAAACACAAACAGAAGAAATACAAGAATTAGTATTCCAGTTAGGAATTGTGTGTACTCAAGCTTGCAAAGAATTAGAAGAAGAATTAAATCGAATTAAAAACACTGGAAAATGAATAATGAAAAAAGAAAAATCTTCTTAGTAGATGACGATACTTTGTTTTTGAAATCATTAGAAATGGATTTTTTAGAACACAATGATTTTGTTGTTGAAACATATCCTACTGGAGAGCTATGTGTAAAAAATTTAGAACATAAACCAGACGTAATTATTTTAGACTATCATTTAGACGGCATTGATAAAAATGCAATGAATGGTCTGCAAACATTGGATAAAATTAAAAATCACAACCCTGATATTCCTGTTATAATGTTATCCTCTCAAGATAAAATTGAAGTTGCTATTAACTGTATGCACCACAAAGCTTTTGACTATGTTGTAAAAAGCGAAACTGCTTTTATGCGTTTACAAAAAAATATTGTTTCCATTTTTCTTTATAAAAAAATGGAGAAAGAACTGAGTTGGTATATGAATAGAATGTAAGTTAATTACTAGTGTTTTTACTATTGAATTACCAACTAATCATTAATAATTGCAAATGTGTGAATGATACAACTAATCCCCATCGTTTTGTAACACTAGCCACTCCCGTATACACAACTTTGCATTGTAACAATTCAGTTACATATAAAGTTAATTACAGTGAGAATTTTCAATCAAAATCTACAAATAAGAAATATATTATTGGCTGGTTTAACCACAACAATAATTTGTTTTTTTACGTCTTGTGCAAAAAAAGCAATGTTTCAAACTTCAACTATTGTTCCAGCTGCTAGAGGGTATGTGAAAGTATCAAGAGATAATAACAAGAACTATGTTATTAAAGTTGAATTGACAAACTTGGCAGAAGTAAAAAGACTTACACCACCTAAAAGCACTTATGTGGTTTGGTTAGTTACTGAAGAGGACATTACCAGAAATATAGGGCAAATAAAAAGCTCCTCAAGTATGCTATCATCCAAACTAAAGGCAAGTTTTGAAACGGTATCTTCTAACAAGCCAACCAAAATATTCATAACTGCCGAAGATGATGGCAACGTTCAGTTCTACGGAAGTCAAATCGTATTAACCACCAATAAATTTTAAGTAAAAATACTTAATAATTAAAAAAATAAATTTTGAGCAACCTTCTTTATTTGATAGCAGTTATTTTAATAATCTTTTGGGCAATTGGATTCTTTGCCTTTAACATCGGTGCCATCATTCATATTTTGCTTGCTATAGCTGCAATATCTATTTTATTAAGAATTATACAAGGCAGCAAAAAATCTAACCATTAATTTCAAAACAACTAAAACAAAAAAATGAAGAAAATTATTTTATCAAGTTTACTATCGGCTATTGTATTACTTTCTTATGCTCAAAAAGGAGCATCGCAATTAAATTTTGGTGTAGGATTCTCAAACTGGGGAGTTCCAGTTTATTTAGGCTATGACCATAGAGTTAGTAATGATATATCTCTTGGTCTGGAACTATCATATCGTGGCTATAGTGAACGTTATAATGGAAATGATTATAATCATAATATCACTGGCTTTTCTGGAAATGGCAATTATCATTTCAACAGAGTGATGAATATACCTAGTAATTTTGATTTTTACGCAGGTTTGAACATAGGCTTCTATATATGGTCATCACCTAATAATTATTATGGCACACATAGTTCTGGACTTGGTCTAGGGGCTCAACTTGGTGGACGTTATTTCTTTTCAAAAAATGCAGGTTTAAATCTTGAGTTTGGTGGAGGCAATGCTTTCTCTGGAGGAAAGTTTGGGTTAACTTTTAAGTTATGATAAATTAATTATACGGAAAATATAAAGAGAAAGGTAATAAAGAAAGTGTTCGTCTAAGACAAGCAATATGCTTTTTTTCATAAACTAAAGCTGTAAATTATTTGTAGCTCTTTATTCATAGGCATTATAGCAATATGTAGTTTTATAGATTGCATTAAAGTGGACTTCTTACATTTGAGAGGACATTGTGTTTGTATTATTATTATATAAAAGTGTTGTCTATGTATTTGTTAAAGTTTTTATTGTTGTGTTTAGTCAATTATTGTTTAGTTTGCAAGTATGGACAAGAATTTTATTGATTATATTAGAATTTTCACAAGAAGTGGACACGGTGGGCCAGGTATTAAACACTTCGAGCGTAGTAAGCATGATGCTAAAGCTGGTCCTGATGGGGGAGATGGTGGAAGAGGTGGGCATATTATATTAAGAGGTAATGCACAATTGTGGACTTTGTTACATTTACGTTTTTATAAAAATGTATTAGCTGAAAATGGAGAGCGTGGTGGAAAGAACAATAGTACGGGTGCAGATGGTAAAGATATTATTATTGAAGTGCCATTAGGAACAATAGCAAGAGACCAAGAAACGGGAAAACAAGAAGTAGAAATATTGGAAGATGGTCAGCAGGTTATTTGGATTAGAGGAGGTAGGGGAGGATTAGGTAATTCAAATTTTGCAACAGCCACTAATCAAGTTCCTGAACATTGCCAACCAGGTGAGCCTGGTAGTGAAGGATGGAAAACAATTGAGTTAAAAGTATTGGCAGATGTGGGTTTGGTGGGTTTCCCAAATGCAGGTAAATCTACTTTGCTTTCTGTAATTACTGCTGCAAAACCTCAAATAGCCGACTATGCTTTCACTACATTAACACCTCAACTTGGAATGGTTGAATACAGAAATGGAAAAAGTTTTTGTGTGGCTGATTTACCAGGAATTATTGAAGGTGCTTCAGAAGGAAAAGGACTTGGACATAGATTTTTAAGACACATAGAGCGTAACTCAATTTTATTATTTGTGCTGCCTGCCGATAGCAATAATCATAAAGAGGAATTTGAAATTTTACACAAGGAATTGGAGCAGTATAACCCCGAAATGCTACAAAAAGATTTTTTGATAGCAATTAGTAAAAGCGATATGCTTGATGATGAATTAAAAGAAGCTATTAGTGCCGAATTGCCTAAAAATGTACCACATTTGTTCATTTCATCTGTAACACAAAAAGGGTTAATTGAATTGAAAGATGCATTGTGGGAAATGTTGAATAAAGATATTAATGGCTAGTGGTTTGTGGCTCTAATACAATGATAAAGTTTGATAATTAATCTTTTTCTGTAACCTGTGCACGTTTTAGTCGGTCGTTAATAGCAATACCCAAACCTTGTTGTGGAAAGATTTCAGCAAGAATAATATCATAATTCATAGTATCCAATATTCTCATTGTTGAAAATAAATGTTGTGCAGCATGGTTTAAATTACCACTTGGGGATAATATGTATTGATGCTGCCTATCAATACCATCATATTGTTTTTCAAAAGAAAGAATAGCAATTTTTTTATTTTGGTGTAAAGCAATTAACTCATAAATATCTCCTTGCAATAAATCTGTTGCGGTGGCGTAATGACTTTTTAGTTGTCCGCTTGTTTGTGGTTTTAAATGATGTTCTAGCTTAGTTACTTTTTTGGCAATCACTTGCTCTATATCTTCAATAGCTAAGCCACCGGCACGATGCAGAAGTACTTCTCCATTCTCAATTTCTACAATTGTTGATTCTAAACCAATTGTACTATTCCCACCATCTAAAATATATTTAATTTTTCCTTGTAATCCTTGCAAAACATGGGCTGCACTCACTGGGCTAACATATCCAAATGGATTTGCACTTGGTGCAGCTAATGGATAATTTAGTTGTGATAGTAATTTATGTGTTAGTGGATGATTGGGAATTCTTATAGCTACTTTATTACTGCCAGCTGTTACTAAATCTGGCACTTTATCTTTTTTTTTCAATAACAAAGTAAAAGGACCAGGCATAAAATGAGTGGCTAATTGTAAGCTAGGTTCATCTATAAAAGCATATTCTTTTATCTGTTCAATTGATGCAAGATGTAATATTAAAGGGTTAAAAAAAGGGCGATTTTTTGCTTCAAATATTTTTGCTACAGCCTCATTGTTTAAAGCATTACCGGCAAGTCCATAAACTGTTTCAGTGGGTATAGCCACAACTTCATTAGCGTTTAATAATGTAATAGCTTTATTAATATCAGTTCCTATTTGTGTTGTAATCATTTTAGAAAATTAGTCATTAGTAGTTAATAGGTAATTGTACTTTCTCATAATTATCTAACTTATCAATATGTAGTATGGTAGTAGTTCCATTTGGGGATGGACCATACATAGGTAAAAATTTTGCACCGTAAACAAATTCATCTGCAGTGTATGATGCTCTCGATACCACAGTATTTGAAAAGCTTTCATCAAACCCCTGAACAAAAATCAGCATTTCAAGTGATGCATTTTCAATATCTTGTTTAGATAAATTGTATAGTGGGCTATCTTCGTTTATTGGGTGCACCAATGTCCAGTTAGATGTCATTGTATTGGCTTTTGCAATATCTAAAGCAGCATTATAAAAACGATTTTTTATTTGTCCATCTTCAGTAACCTTCATAGCAATAGTTACTTTTACTTCTACATTAACTAAGTAGTTTTTTGTGTAAGGAACCATTCTATACATTAAAGCAACGCCATCTTTAAAAGGAGCTAATAAAGCATTTTTACTATAACGGATATAGGCTTTTGGTTTTGCAAACCGTCCATATAATAAACCAGTAGCAAGTGCAAAACTCATCAATCCACACAAAGCTTCAAATGCAGCAGTTACACTTGCCCAAAAGCCAATAGGATTGATGCGTCCGTAACCAACAGTAGTAAAAGTTTGTGCTGAAAAAAAGAAGGCTTCTCCAAATTTTTCAGCATTTGAAACCGCTACCATTCCACCTAAATGTTCAATGCCAATAAGCAAATAAGTGAATGCAAATACCAAATTGATTGATATAAAAAAGAAGAGTACTAATAAGGCAAATTTCCAACGTGGCATATTTAACAATGCGTGGTACCAGTTAATTCTTTGCCAAAAACTCAATCCACTAATCTGCATATTGGGTGTGCCATTTTTATTAAAAAAACGACCAGCATTTAAGTTGCTATTTGTGCCTAAACCACTTTCATTTTCTATTTTGGCTCGCCTGTTAAAGTTTTTTAATAATGCCATAGTTTATTTTGTTTCAACTCTATTTAAAAATTTCCAGTACCAAAAGTCGGTTTGTGGTGTGTTGCCAATTGGAAAATCGTGTGAATGCCCAGAATCCTCAAACCCCATTTTTTGGTAAAAGCGTTGGGCTCTGTAATTATGTTCCCAAACCCCTAACCAAATTACTTCATAGCTGTTTTCTTTGGCAAAATCAAATGCCAAATTTGTTAATGCTTGTGCAACACCTTTCCCGTGAAAATCTTTTGAGATATAGAGTCTTTTTAATTCTAAAGCTTTCCATTGTTTCATTGTTTCAAACGACTTGTAGTCTTCTTTTATCCTTAAATATCCAACAGCCCTTCCATCTACTTCTGCAAAATAAAAAAAATCATCTGCATCTGAAAGCTCTTTTTTTACTTGTTCAATATTAAAATAATCAGCTAAAAAATTGCTCATATCCTCATCTGTGCAAGTGCCTGTGAACGTATCAAAAAAAGTATCTGCACCAAGTTTGCTAAGGGTTTCTGCATCTTCTAAAACTACTCTTCTAATTGTCATAATTATTTATTAAATAACAAACTTAGGTAGTTTAATGTTTTAAAACAGATGAATAGCTTTGCAATGGCTGCAATATTGTTCAATTCATCACAATCACCCACACTCATTCCATTATATTTGCACACTTTATTATTATCAAGCTTTATTATGGTAATAGATAAATTTTTAAATATTAAATCTTAAAAATAAAATGGCTTTACAGGCAGGAATTGTTGGGTTGCCCAACGTTGGAAAATCTACATTATTTAATGCAGTTAGTAATAGTGCAAAAGCACAGGCAAGTAATTATCGTTTTTGTACCATAGAACCAAATGTTGGTTTGGTTGATGTGCCAGATGAAAGATTGGATAAGTTAAAAGAGTTAGTACAGCCTAATCGTGTAGTGCCTACTCAACTTGAAATTGTAGATATTGCAGGATTGGTAAAAGGAGCTAGTAAAGGCGAAGGTTTGGGTAATAAATTCCTTGCAAATATTCGAGAAGTAGATGCTATTATACACGTGATTCGTTGTTTTGAAGACGATAATGTATTGCGTGATGAAGGTGTTATTAATCCAATGGGTGATAAAGATATTATTGATACCGAGCTTCAGCTTAAAGACCTTGATGGCATTGAAAGAAAACTTTCAAAAACCGAAAAATTAGCAAAAACTGATGCTAAATTAAAAGCTGAATTAGAAGTTTTACAGCGTTGTAAAGATTGTTTGGATAGTGGAAAAAACATAAGAAGTCTTGGTTTAAGTAAAGATGAAAAAGCAGCTATTGCAGATTTAATGTGCCTTACAGATAAACGTGTTTTATACGTAGCTAATGTAGATGAAGCTAGTATGCACACTGGAAATAAATTTAGCGAAGCATTGAAAGCTGGTGTTAAAGATGAAGGAGCAGAAGTAATTGTTATGTGCAATAATGTTGAAGAGCAAATTGCATCTATGGAAAATATTGATGATAGGTTAATGTTTATGGAAGAATATGGAATGAAAGAGCCTGCATTAAACCGTTTAATACAAAGTGCATACAAACTTTTAAATTTAGAAACATATTTTACAGCTGGTGTACAAGAAGTTAGAGCTTGGACAATTTTAAGTGGCTGGAAAGCACCACAAGCAGCAGGTGTTATTCATACTGATTTTGAAAAAGGGTTTATTAAGGCTGAGGTAATTAGTTATGCAGACTTTGTTCAATACAAAAGTGAAGCTGCTTGCCGTGAAGTTGGTAAATTACGAATCGAAGGAAAGGATTATATAGTTAAAGATGGAGATGTAATGCACTTTAGATTTAATGTGTAAACTTTAGAAAGATTCCTTATTTTTTGTATTCAAAATTTTTTTATGAAACTTCTTGGCTCCATAATTCTTGGTTTTGTATTGCTTACTTCCTGCAATGGTTGTAACAGCAATGCATCTGTAGATAGTAATAACAACAGTGCATCTACATCTGTAGAAACTGCGAAACCGCCTTTCCAAATTGTTGCACAATACCCTCATTCAAACACATCTTTCACCGAAGGACTAGAATATCACGATAGCACCTTTATTGAAAGCACAGGATTAAACGGGCAAAGCAAACTAGCTAGAACAGATATAAAAACAGGAAGAGATATTTTAAAAATTGATTTAGATAAAAAATTTTTTGGAGAAGGCATCACTCAATTAAATGGTAAAATTTATCAACTTACTTACAAGGAAGAAAAATGCTTTGTTTACGATGCTAAAACCTTTAAAAAGCTAAACGAATTGAGTTATAAAGGCGAAGGTTGGGGAATGACAAATAATGGTAAGCAAATAATTATGAGCAATGGTAGTAATAACCTCTATTATCGAAATGCAAATACTTTTATTGAGGAAAATGTAGTTGCCATTTTTGATGAAAATGGACCATTGGGAAATATTAATGAACTTGAATATGTTGATGGATTTGTTTATGCAAATATTTGGTATAAAAGCTATATCGCTAAAATTGACCCTAAAAGTGGGAGAGTAGTTGCTAAATACGATTTTGCAGGTTTAATTAGCCAGTACTTACCAGGCTTAACAGATGAAGCCGTTTTAAATGGAATTGCTTATAACAAAAGCACAAAAAACTTTTATATAACTGGAAAAAACTGGCCTTTAGTATTTGAAATAAAGTTTAATTAATCATCCATCAAATTAAATAAAATGCCATCTTTATTTGAACCACAAACAGCTCAAGAAATTATAGAACGAATTAATAAATTACAAGCAACTTCACAACGTTGTTGGGGTAAAATGAGTGTGGCTCAAATGCTTGAACATTGCAATCATGCACTTGGTACCGCAACAGGAGACGTAACAGTAAATGTTCCATTTCTTTTTAAATTTATAGGGCCATTAATTAAAAAAACTGTAATGGAAGCCAAGCCTTATAAACAAAGCCTACCAACAGCTAAAGAATTTATTATTACAAACGAAAAAGATTTTGAAAAAGAAAAGGCGAGTGTGTTAGCGAGAATTAATAAATTGTTATCAAACGGTGAATCTAAAGTTGATGGATTAAAACATCCAGTATTTGGAAAGATGACTGCTTATGAGTGGGGTTTTAGTCAATGGAAACATTTTGATCATCATTTAAGACAGTTTGGTGTGTAACTAACTGTTATTCAACTTCTCAACTTTATATTCGCCCACTATGGCAAAGGCTCAATCCGAAACACCCTTAATGCAGCAACATAAGGCTATCAAACAAAGATACCCCGATGCTATCTTATTGTTTCGTGTGGGTGATTTTTATGAAACTTTTGGGCAAGATGCCATCAATGCAGCATCTTGCTTGGGTATTACTTTAACCAAAAGAAATAATGGTATTGATAACAGTAATGAACTTGCTGGTTTTCCGCATCATGCTTTAGATACCTATCTACACAAACTTGTAAAAGCTGGTTATCGTGTGGCTATTTGCGATCAATTAGAAAATCCAAAAGATGCCAAGGGTATTGTAAAACGTGGTGTTACAGAGTTGGTAACGCCTGGCGTTGCAACCAATGATAAATTACTTGAGCATAATAGTAATAATTTTTTAGCTGCTGTTCATTTTACAGAAACCACTTTAGGTATTGCATTTTTAGATATTAGCACAGGGGAGTTTTTTGCTGCAGAAGGTAATGAGGAGTATATAGACAAACTATTGCAAAGCCTTAAACCTGCTGAAGTAATTTTTCAACGTAATTATCAAAAACATTTTAAAGAAATATTTGGTGTTAAGTTTTATACTTACACTTTAGACAGTTGGATTTTTGAAGAAGCCTTTGCCACAGAGAGTTTGCTAAAGCATTTTCAAACTCATAGCCTAAAAGGTTACGGTGTTGAAAATATGAAATTTGCAGTGGTAGCTGCAGGTGCTATTTTACATTATTTAAAAGAAACAGAGCATCCCAACCTACAACATATCACTTCTATACAACGAATAGAAAGAGATGATTTTTTGTGGATGGATAGATTTACTATCAGGAATTTGGAATTAGGAATTGGCAATGCAGTAGAAGGTAAAACTTTGTTAGGCGTTTTAGATAATACTGTTTCCCCAATGGGAGCAAGATTGCTGAAACGATGGACTGTAATGCCTTTAAAGGATATAGTTAAAATAAATGAAAGGCTCAATACTGTTGAATATTTAATAAAAAATGTTGACATTAGACATGAACTAATTGGAGCGATAAAAATTGTTGGAGATATTGAAAGATTAGTAAGTAAAATACCATCAAAAAAAATTAATCCAAGAGAAGTAATGCAATTGGCAAAAGGGCTGCAACAAGTAGAAATAATAAAACAAATTTGTTCAACAGTTGAAAATGCTTATTTACAAAGACTTTCAGATAGTTTGAATGCCTGTAGTTTTATTTTAAAGAAAATTCAGAATGAGATTAATGAGAATCCTCCAATTGCTGTAAATAAAGGAACTGTAATCAAAAATGGGATTCATACAGAGTTAGATGAACTGAGAAGTATTGCAACAAATGGTAAAGAATTTTTACTGAATATTCAACAAAGAGAAACTGAAGCAACTGGTATATCTTCTTTAAAAATTAGTTTCAACAATGTGTTTGGTTATTACTTAGAAGTAACTAATCTGCATAAAAATAAAGTTCCCGAGACTTGGATTCGTAAGCAAACTTTGGCTAATGCTGAACGCTACATTACACCAGAACTAAAAGAGTACGAAGAAAAAATTATTGGAGCAGAAGATAAAATACTAGCTATTGAACTTGATTTGTATGCTAAACTAGTATTGGCTTTGCAAGATTATATTGCACCATTGCAAGTAAATGGAAATGTTATTGCAACGCTTGATTGTTTGTTATGCTTTGCTGAAAATGCCTTACGTTTTAATTATAAAAAACCTAGTATACATAATGGGTTTGAATTGGAATTAATAGAAAGTCGTCACCCTGTTATTGAAAGAAATTTGCCTGTTGGGGAAAGTTATATTGCTAATGATATTTTACTGAATCCTGTAACACAGCAAATCATTATTTTAACTGGGCCCAATATGAGTGGTAAAAGTGCTATACTAAGGCAAACTGCACTCATTACTTTAATGGCACATATTGGTAGTTTTGTGCCAGCAAATGCAGCAAAAATTCCTTTAACCGATAAAATTTTTACACGTGTTGGTGCTAGCGATAATTTAAGTGGTGGAGAAAGTACATTTATGGTAGAAATGAATGAAACTGCTTCTATAATTAACAACATAAGTGACCGTAGCTTGATTTTATTAGATGAAATAGGGCGTGGTACTTCTACATACGATGGTATTAGTATTGCCTGGAGTATCGTTGAGTATTTACATCAATCTATTTGCAAGCCAAAAACCTTATTTGCCACACACTACCACGAATTAAATGAGTTGGAAGAAAGTTTATCTAACGTAAAAAACTTTCACGTAACTAATAAAGAAATTGGAAATAAAATAATTTTTCTTCGCAAACTTGCAGAAGGTGGCAGCACTCACAGCTTTGGTATTCATGTTGCAAAAATGGCTGGTATGCCAAAAGATTTAATTGATAGAGCTAATGAGATTTTGAAAGTTCTTGAAGAAAGTCGACAGTCGTCAGTAGATAGTCAACAGCTAATAGTCAACAGTCAACAGTCAACAGAAAAAAACACTAAACACCAAACACCAAACATAGAAAACCTCAATGAGAAAGTAAAAGGATTAAGTAACCCCAAAATGCAACTCTCTATTTTTGATGCACACTCACAAACCTTTGATGATATTAGAAAAATGCTTGCTAATATTGACATTAACAGGCTTACACCTGTAGAAGCATTAATGAAACTAAATGAGATAAAGGGGATCATAAAATAATTGTTATCCCTTCGCTTTTCTAGGCTTGTTCCTCTTAGTTCTATTATATTGTTTAGAGCAATAATACAACTTTTGCTATTCGAGGCTTGTAGCTATAATTATTCGAAACCTTGAGATTGCAATATAATATTTCGTTCCTACGGAACTCTAATAACT
>JBMLRA010000022.1:0-1979 GCA_049241265.1 Chitinophagaceae bacterium | reverse complement strand
TTGCAGCCCCGTCTAGTAACGAATATTGTGTATGAACGTGTAGATGTGAAAATTGTGTCATTGGTAACTAAAAAATCTTGGAATGAAAAACAAATTTATTTGTTTTGCAACAATGAATATAGTAGGAAAAGGAAATTAGTATTTCAAATTCTTAAGAGTGGGAGATTTAACCCAAGTAAATGCAGCAACACCAATGGTTACGCAACCTCCAAAAATTACTGAAACAACATTCCCCATATAACGAGCAGCAACACCACTTTCAAATTGACCAAGCTCGTTGCTGCTATTAATAAACATACTAGTAACACTCATTACTCTACCACGCATTTCTGCAGGTGTTTTTAGCTGTGCAATTGTACCACGCACTACTACACTTACGCCATCTAAAATACCACTTATTAATAATGCTAAAAATGACAACCAAAACACTTTAGATAAAGCAAAAACTATAATGCAAATTCCAAAACCACAAACTGATAATAATAATTTTTTTCCTTGATTACTTTTTAATGGAAATCGTAAAATGGTAATAATACAAATAATTGCACCCAAATCGGTAGCTGCATTTAACCAACCAAACCCAACTGGACCAACTTTTAAAATATCTTTACTAAATACAGGAATCATTGCTACCGCACCACCAAATAACACTGCAAATAAATCTAATGTTAAAGCACCAAGTAATTCTTTTGTTTTGTATACATATTTCAATCCTTCTGCTATATTAGTCCAAATTTTGTCGTGTTTTTTAGATGTGAGGGGTGGATATGACTTTAATTGAAAAATAAAGTAGAAGCCAAATGCAACAAGCACTAAAATAACTATTAAAGCACCACTAATACCTAACAAAGCAATTAAAAAACCAACTAAAGCGTGTCCAATTACAGATGCTGAGAGCCATGTTCCTTGATTCCAGCTAATACCGTTTTGCAATATTTCCTTTGGAACAATCACCCCAACTAAAGTACCAAAACTTGGACCTGTAAACGAACGAAATATTCCAGTACAGAAAATGATAAAATATATACAATTTACAATTGTGTTTTTTGATATAACAACACCGGCAAAATGTGTTGATAAAAAAAGCAGTGCTGCAACAGACAAAAAATATAGCCCTACTCCAGTTAAAAGTAGTTTCCGTTTTTCTGAAATATCGATTTTATAACCTGCGTGCAAAGACAATGAAACTGCTGGTATTACTTCTGACAATCCAATTAAACCAATAGCTAGTGGATTGTTAGTTAATTCATACACCCAATAACCTACTAAAGCTCCCATCATTCGAAGTGCCATTATGAACAAGAATCGCCCACACATTAAATTGCGAAATTCTGTTATTCGCATAGCTATAAAACTGTCTGAACTAGAAGCTTGTAATTTCATTATTATCAAAAGCAAACTTAGTGCTATTGAGCAAAAGAATTACAATACAATAAAGATAAAATAGAACTAAAATACTAACGTACAAATCAAATTAATAAACGTTTCACTAGTTTATGTATCATTATTAAAGATACTAAAACAGCAGAATACTATAACCAACCAACAGTTTTATTAACTGTTGGTGTAAAATAACAGTCTAAAATTATTTTTAGTTATCATCTTACCTACATTTGAATATGCTAAAATTATTTCGCATTTTATGGAACAGTTTTAAAATGGCTGTTCAAGAATTAAAAAACAACAAACTAAGAAGTGCCCTCTCTTTACTAGGCATTTCATTTGGCATTTTTTGTATCATCAGCATACTTGCTACTATTAATAGCCTTGAAGGAAAAATTCACGCAGACCTACAATCATTTGGAAGCAACACAATTTACATAGACAAATGGCAGTATGGAGGAGGCCCAGATTATCCTTGGTGGAAATATATAAAACGACCAGAGCCTAAGTACGATGAAATGATAAGCATAAAACAAAAAAGCACTTTAGTAAAAAATGTTTGTTTGTTTGCACAAAACAGTAGTAACGCATCATTT
>JBMLRA010000021.1:0-20747 GCA_049241265.1 Chitinophagaceae bacterium | reverse complement strand
TAAATTATAGTCTCAGTAGTATCTACTTACTATATTCGCTATCTATAAATGAATGTAATATCATATCACACAAGGCAGTTTGCTATGAGCTATAAAGAGTCAATAAACCTTTTTCCTCCAACCACAAATTTGTATGCTCAAGTTATTATTCCATTGGCTTTGCCAATAATCTATACTTGGGTAATTCCACAGCATTGGGCTTATAAAGTTCAATTGGGTCAAAGGGTTGAGGTAGAGTTGAAAAATAAAAAATATGCTGGCATAATAAAAAGTTTATCTACTACAAAACCCGGAAAGTATGAGCCAAAAGAAATATTAAATATTTTGGATGAAGAGCCTTTAGTACACCAAACACAATTGAAATTGTGGGATTGGATAAGTAATTATTATATGTGCAGCAATGGAGAGGTAATGAATGCTGCTGTGCCTGCTAATCTTAAACTCAATAGCGAAACTATTGTTATTTGGAACGATGAAACTGAAATAGATTTAAACGATGGTACTTTATTTACAGATAGTGAATATATCATAGCACAAGCTCTAGAAATTAAAAAAGAGCTGAAGATGAGTGAAGTGCAACAACTGCTTGATAGCAGTAATGTAACAACTATCATTAAAAAACTAATAGAGAAAAAAGTTTGCTATGTGTGGGAAGAACTAAGAGAAAAATTTAAGGTAAAAACAGAAACGTATATTCTCTTGAACCCAAGCTATAATAACGATATAGCATTAAGTGATTTGCTAAACAACTGGAGTAAAGCACCCAAACAAATGGAACTGCTATTATCCTATTTACACTTAATAAAAACAGAAGGAGAGGTAACGCAAACATCTTTGCTAAAAAAATCAAATGCTACAGCTTCACAATTAAAAGGCTTGTTAGACAAAGGAATTTTGTTGGCAGAAAAAAGAGCAACAGACAGAATAAAAGCTTTGCCAAAAGATGTAAAAATAAACATTGAATTATCTGCAGCACAGCAAAAAGCATTGGCAGAAATTGAACATTCGTTCAAAGAAAAAAACACTTGTTTGCTGCATGGCATTACTGCAAGTGGAAAAACTTTGTTGTATATAAAATTAATTGAAACCCAATTACAGCAAGGGAATCAGGTATTGTACTTATTGCCAGAAATTGCATTAACTGCACAAATTATTCGCAGATTGCAAAAGTACTTTGGTGGTAATATATCTATTTATCACAGCAAGTTTAACCCTAATGAAAGGGTAGAAATTTGGAACAAAGTAAAGAGTGGAGAAACCAAAATTGTGTTGGGTGCAAGAAGTGCTTTATTACTACCTTTTAAGAATTTGCAGCTTATAATTGTTGATGAAGAACACGACCCAAGCTACAAACAACAAGACCCAGCACCACGCTACAATGCTAGAGATACCGCTATCTTTTATGCTTCATTGTTTAATGCAAAAGTGTTGTTGGGTAGTGCTACGCCAAGCATAGAAACTTATTATAATTGCACTCAAAACAAGTATGCTTTAGTAAAATTGGAAGAAAGGTTTGGCAATGTTTCTTTACCAAATATTGAGTTGATAGACTTGAAAAAAGTAGTACCTAAAGAGAAGGGGAAAATACCTTTATCGCCACAATTAATAACAGCTTTACAGGAAACCATTGATGCAAAAAAACAAGCTATATTGTTTCAAAACAGAAGAGGTTATTCGCCCTATATACTTTGCAAAACCTGTGGCTGGATTCCACAATGCAATCACTGCGATGTAACATTAACCTTTCATAAAGCTAAAAATAAATTAAGTTGCCATTATTGTGGCAGTACTTACCCTGTTATTCAAACTTGTGCTGCTTGTGGCTCTCACGACTTTGTATTTAAAAATTTTGGTACAGAAAAACTAGAAGAGTTAGTTGCTGAGGCTTTACCAACTGCAAGAATTTCAAGAATGGATTGGGACACAATTAAAGGAAAAAATGACCACGATAATTTGATAAAATTATTTGAACAACATCGTTTGGATATTCTTGTTGGAACACAAATGGTAGTAAAAGGGCTGGACTTTGAAAATGTAAATTTAGTTGGCATTGTAGATGCAGATGGTATTTTAAATTTTACAGATTTTAGGGTGAATGAAAGGGCATTTCAACTGATGGAACAGGTAAGTGGTAGAGCGGGCAGGAAAGATGGTGTAGGCAAAGTGTTGATTCAAGTGAGTAATATGCAACATCCTGTTTTGCATTTTGTGCAACAACACGATTACGAAAAACTGTTTTATTACGAACTTGAAAGTCGCAAAGCATATCATTATCCTCCTTTCTATCGTATTATCAATTTAACCTTTAAACACAAGGAAAAACATATTGCAGAAGAAGCTGCTAATATTATGGTGAAGGGCTTGCAAACTTCTTTCAAAGATTGTATTAATGGGCCAGCACAACCACCTGTTGATAGAGTTAGAAACCAGTACCTGTGGGAGATACAGCTAAAGTTACCAAAAAATGCCAAGCTAATTGATAATTGCAAAATACAAATTCAACAACAGATTATTATCATACAAAATCATCAAAACTATAAACGAGTAAGCATTATAGTAGATGTGGATGCAATGTAGAATATTATCCTAAAAAATCTCTCCACCAATATCCTGATTTTTTTACTGTTCTTAATTGTGTTTTATAGTTAATATGTATCAAGCCAAACCTTGCTTTATAACCCTCGTTCCATTCAAAATTATCTAGTAAAGTGCACGCAGAATAACCAGCTAATTTTGGTATTCCTTTTTTTTGCTTTAGCAAATTGAAATCTATAGCCTTTCCATTAGCAATTTGGGTAATGCCGTTGGGGGAAAGTGCAGCAATATGTTTTATATTTTCGCTAACAAAATCAGTATATTATAGTGCTGAAAAGGCTTTCAGCAATTTAACCAATTCGAAAATTATTTTTACAACATCCTTCGACAAACTCAGGATGACATAAGTAGTTAAAAACAGAAAGCACTATTCCGCTGAACTTGCCAAAACGTTAATTATTGAATAGGTCTATTGTAAAAAAAAAACAAAATTATTGCTCAGGCCTATTTTGTGACTCCAGAAGGATTCGAACCCTCATCATCAGAGCCGAAATCTGATATTCTAATCCATTGAACTATGGAGTCATTAAGAAAAAGTTTTTATTATTACAGTATGCAATTATAATAAAAAATCCTCTATTTTTTTAAATCCTTCTTCAGCAGATAGTCCTTTCCACAATATTTCAAAAATCATATCAGCAATAGGAATATTCGCTTGCACATCCTCATTTTTAATATGTATGCATCGGCTAGCATTATATCCTTCAGCAACCATATTTAATTCAAGTTGTGCAGCCTTCACACTATATCCTTTACCAATCATATTGCCAAAAGTTCTATTCCTACTATATAGAGAATAACAAGTAACCAGCAAATCTCCTAAATAAACAGAGGTTGAATAATTAATTTTTTTCTGTTCCTCTTCTGTTTCATTACACCAAACAAGTTGTTTTAAAAACCTGACCATTTCATCTGCCGCATTCGTAATATAAACGCTTAAAAAATTGTCCCCATACTCTAATCCATGTGCAATACCTGCACCCAAAGCATAAATATTTTTCAATATAGCTGCATATTGTACGCCTTCAACATCGTGGTTGGTTACTACATTCAAATAATCAGTTTTAAAACTTTGTGCTAGTTGCTTTGCCATTTCTTCATTAGTACCACTAAATGTTAAATAACTCAATTTTTCGCTTGCAACTTCTTCAGCGTGACAAGGTCCCAAAACTGTAAAGTAATTTTCGATATCAACATCAAATTCATCTTTCAAAAAAGCATTTAATAATTGATTTTTTGAAGGCAATATCCCTTTGATTGCAGATATTATTTTTTTATTCTTAAACGCATTTTTATCTAGTTGTTTTAATGCATCTTCTGCATAAGCAGATGGAGTAGCAATTACTAGAACATCACTATCTGCAACCACTTCAGCAATATTGCTATTTAATGAAAGTTGAGTTACATTAAAATATGCAGCGTGCAAATAATGAGGATTATGCCTGCGAGTTTCAATGGTTTTTATAGTAGCTTCATTTCTTACCCACCAATTAATATGATTGCCGTTATCTGTTAAAAGTTTTGCAAGTGCAGTTGCCCAGCTTCCACTTCCTATAATTCCAAATTGCATTGTAGCTATATTTGTTTTTACAAATGTAAATGTGTTTAGTGGTTAATTGGTCAATGGTAAATTGTTAATGCTCAATAGTCAAATCATTTTTTATATACATATTAATAATTATGTTTTTATTCACAAACTTTTTTAATTCTGTAACTAATTTAAAGTATGAAAAATATGAAGGCAGTTTACAACTTTCGATTATCTATTTACTATTTTCTAATTTCTATAATTTTATTTTCTTGCACTCCCAAAAACAATTTACCAACTGTAGCTTTTGTTGATGCATTTGAAGATAATACTATTGGCAAGGCGAAGCAAGGTTTTTTTGATGCACTTAAAAAAAACGGTTTTAGCGAAGAACAAAAAAACATAAACGTAATTTATAGAAATGCTCAAGGCAGCGATATTACACTTAATCAAATTATACAATATTGCAAATCACAAAAACCAACATTCATAGCAACCTGCCCTACATCGCCTACCATTGCTGCATTACAAAACATAAAAGATATTCCTGTGTTTATGATGGTAGCTCCAAAACCAGAGTTAATGAAACTGAATAATAAAGATGGAAAAGCACCTCCAAATCTTTATGGCGTTGGAGAAGACCTATCATATATTGATACTTCATTTAGTTTAATCCCTAAGCTTTTACCAAAAAAAGGAAAACTAAAAGTAGGGATGATTTTTAATCAAAGTGAACCCCAAAGTGTGGACGCATTAAACCATATTAAAACACTTGCAACAACATTGAATATTGAATTGGTTGCATTGCCAGTAAACACAAGTGCTGATGCACAACTTGTAACTCAATCATTACTTACACAACATATAGATGCTTTTTTTGCCAATCCAGATAATGTTGTTTTTGCATCTTTTGAAACTATTATAAAATCTTGCAATACTGCCAAAGCACCTGTATTTACAAGTGAATCAGGGTTGGTGGCTCGTGGTGCTGTGGCTGCTTATGGTGCAGATATTTATCAATGGGGATATCAGGCAGGCGAACAAGCTGCACAATATTTAAAAACAAAATCTACTAATGGACTGCATTGGGAAATGGTGAAGGTTAGAAAAAAGGTTATTAATGCTAAAGCAGCACAGAGCTTTGGAATCTTTACCAGTAAAGAATTTGAAGTAATGGATAAATAACAATATGAATCTAACATAAAAGATGGTTTCATAATTTAATGCAATTTATTTGTTCCCTTTTATTCATCAAATCATAAAACCATCTATATTATTATCTACATATTATTGATACAAAAAAATGTTATTTCAAATGAAAACCCAATGGCACATTAACTTTCAGACTAAAATTTCTGCCCATATTAAAAACTCCAATCCTGCCTGTAGCATTGTTAATATCTGTATATTTCAACCTACTTAAATGGCTTTGATATGCAATATCTGCAATATTATTAATTGCAACAACCATAGTAATTGTATTGTTATTACTTAATTTAATATCGCTACCCAAACTAAAATTCAGCAATGTATAAGCTGGTGTTGTTGTTTCTGTATTATAGGATGTAAAAATATTTTGCTGTGAAAATGTGTTATCAATCTCCAACTTTGCAAATGCATTTTTTAACAGTTTACCAGCCTTTTTAAAATCGGCTTTTACTTCACTCAATAATCTTGGAGGTGGCATAAAAGGTAAGTTTTTAGAGCCATTAAAATCATTTAAAAATTGTCCACGAACCAATGAAAAAGTATTTTGTATATGCAACCAATCAAGTGGATGTGGGTGTATGTCTAAATTAGCTTCAAAGCCCATCAATACTGCATTTGATTGATTAAATTGAAATGCAGTAATATCTTCCCCATCAACATTCACTAAAGAATCACCACCACCAACAGCACTTAACTTATTGTAAAAAATATAATTACTAATGTTGTTGTAAAATGTAGTTGCCGAAAAACTTATATGTTCACTACTTATTTCAACTCCTGCATCTACTTGAAATGATGTTTCAGATTTCAACTGGTTATTCCCATATTCATACCTATTTGTTCCTTCATGTGCACCATTGCTACTTAACTCACTAACATTTGGAGCTCTAAAACCTCGAGACATATTAAGTTTTAAAGTAAGGTTATCATTAACATTATAACTACCTCCTACACTTGCAGTAAAATTGGTAAAGTTGTTATTGATAGATGCAAATCTTACAGCACTATTTTCAACTAACTCAGTTGTTTTTATATTTCTAAAATCTGTTCTAACACCACCAGATAAAGACAACTTATTGAATGTTTTTTTTGTAATAATAAAAGCACCCATATCAAATTGTTTATACTCTGGAATCAACACCTCATCAGCTTTATTTTTGTTTTGTTGTTGCATACCATTTATGCCAATGCTTGTTTTAAAGCCATTTTTTTCTTGTAAATGGTATTGAAGATTATAGTTGATAGTTTGTAAATTGAAAAACAAATCAGGTGTTGTTGCAGCATCAGGATTACCAAATTCTTTTCTATTATTTTGTTGAAAAGCAAGATTAAAAGTTAGTCTTCCTTTGTTTAAATTAATATTATTATCTAAGGCTATTTTAAAGTGATTAATACGTTGATATGGAGTAAAAAAATTGCGACTATTCAATTCTTCATTTGTAGCGATATGTTCTTGTGGAGACTCAGCAAATACAGTAAATTCGCCAGTTACAGCATCTCGCGAACCTTCTATCAAACCAAGTTGCTGGTTAAAATTACTTATAAGTAAATGGCTATATCCCCAATGTTTATTAATTCCAACATATCCTCCAAAATTCAATTCTTTAAAACGGCTGTTAAATACTTTTCCATCATATTTATTTTCATAGTCGGCAGCCGATTTATAACTATTATAAATATTCCAGTTAAACCCATTTTTTAAATTCCCAGCCACATTAGCATAAGTGCTATACATTTTATTATTAGCATTGTAACCTGCATTAATATTAGATTTAATAGTAGATTGTTGCACTGGTTGATTAGATATAATATTTAACACACCTGCCATTGCATCACTACCATACATTAAAGATGCTGCACCTTTTAACACTTCTACTTTTTGTACACTTGATTCATCAATCTCAATGCCGTGTTCATCACCCCATTGTTGTCCTTCTTGCCTTACACCATCATTAATTGTAATCATTCTGTTATAGCCCAAGCCACGAATAATAGGTTTAGAGATAGCTGGTCCAGTTGATAACATTGAAAACCCAGGAACAGATTTAGACAACGCATCTATGATGTTTGTAGATGATGTTCGTAATAAATCTGTTTTAGAAACTATAGTTACTGGCTGTGGACTGTTTTTAATTTTTGTTGCAGATGTAGTGCCAGTAACTGTTACAGCTTCTTGCTCAACAACTGTTTCAGTTAAGGAAAAATTCTTTATCGTGGTACCATTCAATTCAATTGTTTCAATAATACTAGCATATCCCTGATAGCTTACTTCAACTAAATACTTCCCAGATTGAAATGGTACAGTTGAATAGCTACCATCTTTTTTGCTTACAGCAGCAACTTTAATATCGTGAATAAAAATGCTACCTCCTTGTAAAGGAGCTTTTGTTTTGGCGTCTGTAATAACACCAGTTAATATTGATTTTGCAGCATCGTTTGCTGTTGCATATTGATATAAAAAATAAGTTAGTATGAATATGATGATTCGTTTCATTTTATGTTGATTTAAATAAATGATAATTGGTTGACCTTGTGCCAAATTGATAATTGACTATAAGCAATGCCGTAATTATTGCATTGTATAGTATAAAAAAAGTAAAAGAAATTAATTAGCAGTTGGGTGGGCCACGTAAAAATGCAGTAAATGTCTTATAGAAACCTATCTGGTTATAAGGCAATTCATAATACCTATTGTAGCATATTTCATTAAATGCAAAAACTGGCTCAATTGCAATAAAAAAAGGCATTTCAACCACCAAATTATCAAGTTGGCAATTAAATCCAGTAGCAGTAATATTGATGTGGTGATGAGAACATTTTTGCACCTCATTTTTTGTATGCTGATGTTCTGTGATAGCATCGTGTAAAAACTTTTTTGGTGTAGCTGCCAACAAAAAAACCAGCATTAAAAATGCTGCACCAATTTGCCTTATGATGATTTTAGACTTCACTATTTGCAAATGTATTGCAGATAATTAAATGTTAATAAAAACTTGATGAACTGCAAACTATAGCATACTTATTTTGATAAGCTGGAAATATTCGGTTTATTTGTTTCAAATTTGTTTATATGAAACTGAAACTAACTCTTGTTTTAATGGTATTATTTGTTTATTCCTCTTTTTCTCAAACTACTACCAACGATTTTAAGGTAGGACACATATTTACAGTTTCATTACCCAGTTATATGACCAAAACAACTGGTATCAATAGTGCAGCAAGCTTGCAGTATAAAAATACAGTTAAAGATGTTTATGGCTTTATAATAGAAGATAGTAAAGAAGAATTGAAAATTCTTGAGATAAATTATACTTCTGCTAAAGAGTTTTATGATGATTTTATTAAAGACTTTTTACCCAAGGAAAAAAATAGAAAAGTATCTGAACCAATTATGAAAAAAATTGGTGACAATAGTTTTGTTGATGTTGATTTTTCTTATTACGATAAGGATGCTAAAGCCGAAATTTACTATTCAATAGGTATAGTTGAAACTCCAACAACATTTTACAAAATACTCACTTGGGCTACTGCTGCAAACAAGGATAAATTCAAAGCTGATTTTCAAAAAATCATCTACAGTATAAAAGATTAATATAAAGTTAGGTTAGAAAAGGAGTGATAATTTTACTTCTTTTCTAACCTATTATTTACAGGAAAAACAACCTTAGGCTCGTGCTTATCTGCTTCATCATTTGTTAGCAAACAATAAGCTATAATAATTACTATATCGCCAACCTGAACTTTTCTAGCAGCAGCACCATTTACACAAATTATTCCAGAACCTCTTTCCCCTTTAATGGTGTAGGTTTCAAAACGTTCGCCATTATTAACATCAACTACCGAAACTTTTTCGTGTGGTCTTATGCCAGCTGCATCCAATAAATCTGCATCAATTGTTATAGAACCCACATAATTCAATTCTGCTTGGGTTACAGCAACTCGATGAATTTTGGCTTTAAGCATTTCCACTAACATAAAATCAAATTTAAAATAATAAGCAGCAAATGTATTACTGTTATACTATTAATAATATTTTTGCTGTGTTGAAAAAGTTTTTAGTCATATTAATTTTAACCTCTTACTCCATTGCATCGTTTGGAGTAAGCTTGAATTATTTTTATTGTTGTGGCAAGCTAAAAACAGTTTCACTTATTGAAACAATAAAAGGTAAAGATTGCAAAGGTGACTTTAAAAAAGGCTGCTGCAAAAACAAGAAAGTAACTGCCAAACTTAAAACTGATCACAAAGCTACTGATAACGTAAAGGCTGATTTTGATGCTCCATTATCACCAGTTATTATTAATGATAATAATGATTTTTACTTACAGAATGTTGTAGTTGAATGTTTAACTGCACAACTTTACAAACGTCCTCCACCAGATTCTTTCCCCAAAAGAAATATCCTTTTTTGTATTTATAGAATTTAATATGATATAATGAATAGCCATCTTCAAGAAGATAGCTATTGAATTATTTTGTCATATTAAACTAATAAAAATGAAATTAAAATATTTTATAGTAATACTACTTATTATAATAAACACAAGTACTTTTTCACAAAAGAAAAACATTAAAACTGAAAAAATTTATGTCTACGGAACTTGCGAACAATGCAAGGATAGAATTGAAAACACTCTAAAAGCAATTGGTACATATAAAGCGAATTGGAATATTGAAACAAATATTTTGACAGTTAGTTACGATAGTATTAAACTTACTAAATCAGCTATACAAAAAAGGTTAGCCGAAGTTGGGCACGATTCAAAAGGCTTTTACTCCACAGATAATACTTACAAGAAATTGCCAGATTGCTGTCATTACGATAGACCCCAAAAAGTGGGTGCAATTAAAATTGAGTCATCAAATTTAGATAGCACTATCAATAAAATAATTCCATCAATCAACATCATTCAGTCTGCAAAAAATGATAGCTTTAAAATAGCAGATACTACAATCAATATTGCAAAAAATATTATTACAGGAATAGTTTTAGAAGAAGACAAAAAGGGGACATTTATTCCATTAAAAAATGTAGTAGTAAAAAATTTATACGATAATAATATAGTTACTACTGATAGTTTTGGTGTGTTTAAAATTGCTGCTGAATTACCCATCAAACTAGTATTTAGTTATGTTGGTTTTAACACAGATACAATTAATATTATCAACTTTGATAATATTAAAGTAGTTCTTAAAACTGCTACATCAACTACATTAAAAGACGTGGTGGTTACATCAAGAAATTTCTCTAGCTATGTTGCATCAACAAGCACATTAAATACCTTAAACATCACATCAAAAGAGTTAGCAAAAGCAGCTTGCTGTAATTTATCTGAAAGCTTTGAAACTAGCCCATCAATTGACGTAAGCTATGCTGATGCAGTTACAGGAATTAAACAAATTCAACTTTTGGGATTATCAGGCAATTACACACAAATAACTACTGAAAATACTCCTGAACTTCGTGGCTTAGCTGGTAGTTTTGGTTTAACATTTATACCTGGTGCATTTATTGAAAATATACAAGTAACAAAAGGCACAGGCTCTGTTGTTAATGGATTTGAAAGTATTGCAGGGCAAATTAATATTGAAGAAAAGAAACCTTTTAATGCAGAGAAATTGCTTGTTAATACTTACATTAATGATATGCAAAGAATTGAAGGCAACGTAAATTATTCAACCAAATTAAATTCACATTTAAGCACTGGATTATTACTACACTCCAATGCTTCTAATTTAAAAATGGACAAGAATAAAGATGGCTTTTTAGATATGCCAATTGGTAGGCAATTCAATGGCATTTCTCGTTGGCATTATCAAAATGAAAAGGGCTTGGTTCTACAGTTATCTATTAAAGCTCTTAACGATAAAAGAATTGCCGGTGACAAAACATTTAATGAAAATACCGATAAATTAACTACCAATAAATATGGTGTTGGTATTGATGTTGAGCAATATGCAGCTACAGGTAAAATTGGCTATGTTTTCCCACAACAAAAATATAAAAGCATTGGATTTATTTTTTCTGCAATCAATTATCAAAACAATTCTTACTATGGTTTAAAAGAATATAATGGCGAACAGAATTCGTTATATGCAAATCTTATTTATCAATCCATTATTGGCACTACAACACATAAATACAGAACAGGATTGAGTTTTGTAAACGACAACTTTAACGAAACATTTAACAGTGTTCAATATACTAGAAAAGAAGTTGTTTCTGGTGCATTTTTTGAGTACACTTTTTCACCAAGCAAATCCTTTACAACTATTGCTGCTGCTCGTGTTGACTATCATAACCAATATGGATATATGTTTACACCAAGGGTAAATATTAAATACGATTTTAGCACTAAAACAAACATCAGATTATCTGCTGGTTCTGGTTTTAGAACTGCAAATATTTTTGCAGAGAATACTGGTTTATTTGTTAGTTCCAGACAATTCAATATCATCAACCCTACACTGAATTATGGCTATGGATTAAACCCAGAAAAAGCTTGGAATTTTGGTATTAATTTCACACATCAATTTAAAATCAATACCCATCAAGGTACCATTAGTATTGATGCGTACAGAACTAGTTTCACCAATCAAACAGTTGTAGATGTTGATGCAAATCCTCAACAAATTCAATTTTATAACTTAAATGGAAAATCATTTAGCAACAGTTTGCAAGTTGAAGCAAATTATGAAATAATGAAAAAAATGGATATAAGGTTAGCTTATCGTTGGCTTGATGTACAAACAAATTATAATGGTACAATGCTTGAAAAACCTTTAACAGCAAGGCATAGAGCTTTTATCAATTACAGTTGCGAAACAAATAATAACTGGAAATTTGATATTACAGCACAATGGCTTAGTAGTAAAAGATTGCCATCAACAACAGTTAATCCTACAGATAAACAAATGCTTCGTCATTCTCCATCATATTATCAGCTAGCTGCACAAGTAACAAAGCAATTTGGAAAAAACTGGGATGTATATTTAGGTGCTGAGAATTTAACAGCCTTTACTCAACAACAACTTATTGTAGATTCACAAAATCCATTTGGGCAATACTTTGATGCTTCTATGATTTGGGGGCCAGTAAATGGACGCATTATTTATTTGGGAATGAGGTTTAAAATAAAATAATATGAAGATTCATTGCTGAGTAAACCATCTCTATTCAGCAATGAATTTTTTCCAGTCTTCAAGCATTTTTCCTTTTAAAACTCTTGGAAATTTATGCTGTCCACCAACCTTACCTTTACTTTCCATAAAGTTCATAAAAGTTGTTTCGGGTAAAACAGTTACAAACACTTCTTTCAATGCTGATTTTCTTTCAACAGCATAATCATCGTTTAGCTCATTTAAAGCAACATCAATTGTTTTAGTTAAAAGAGTTGTATCAATATTGTCATTGCTAGCCACATACCAATGATGTGCAAAAAAGTTGTTATACGGAATACCAGCAACAGTAAATTCTGGGATACAAACATTTAATTTTTCAGCAGCAATTTGTATGGCGTTATTCATATTGTCCACACTCAAATGTTCACCAACTAAACTCAAAAAATGTTTGGTTCTGCCGGTAATAATTATTTCACTATTTTCTTTATCAACTAGTTTGACAGTATCTCCAATTAAATAACGCCAAGCACCAGCTGATGTGCTAATAAGAAGGGCATAGTCTTTACCTTCTTCAATTTCGTGCAGCATTAGGGGCTGAACATTACTCAGCATATTTCCATCACTATCAAAATGATTTTCATCAAATGGTATAAACTCGAAGAAAATATGCCCATTGGTAACAAGCTTCATTCCCTTACCATTTTGTCTATCTTGATAAGCAATGAAACCTTCGCTTGCCAAATAGGTTTCAATGTATGTAATTGGCTTGCCTAATAGTTTTTCAAATCCTTTTTTATAAGGCTCAAAACTCACGCCACCGTGAACAAAAAAATCAAGGTTAGGCCATATTTCGTGTATGTTATTGAGTTTGTATTTTTCAACAACCATTTCCATACACATTTGTACCCAAGCTGGTACACCAACAATAAAACCAATATCCCATTGTGGGGCTTTTTCTACAATTTCCTTTAATTTTTTATTCCAATCTTTTTCTCGGGCAATTTTTTTTCCAGGCTTGTAAAATGGTTGAAACCAAAATGGCGATTTTTTTACTGTAATACCACTTAAATCACCTGCATAATATCCTGCATTTTTTTGTAAATCTGTGCTGCCACCTAATGTTAACCAACCACGACTAGCAGAACTTAATGGGATGTTTTGATAATTTCTAAGGCTAAGCAATTGTTTAATCATAACAATTTTATTGCCTTTTAATAAATCATTAGTAACTGGAATATATTTACTTGCTGCTTCTGAAGTTCCAGAAGATAATGCATAAAATTTTATTTTGCCAGGCCAGCATACATCGCTTATTCCATCAAGTGTTTTGTGCCACCAATCTTTATAAATAGTGTTGTAATTATATATTGGAACTAATTCTTGAAATTTTTTTCCAGAATGTTTGGCTACAAGAATTTCATCGAATTTGAATTGTTGTCCAAACTGTGTAAATCTTGCCTTACGCATTAATTTTTTTAAAACCCTAAGCTGTTGCCTTCTTATATTATTAGCAGGAAGCCTTAATGCTTTAGCAATAGTTTTGGGAATTTTGAAATCAATAATAGCCATTATAACAATTTATTTTAAAGCGAAACTAACGCTAAGAATTTTAAATAAATTAGCATTGTGATAGTTAACTTATTTGCTAAATCAAATATAGACAATCAACAATAACCTCTTATTTATGTGATTAATTGAAAGTAAAAATAACGTAAAACACAAACCCCACTTACGTAAACTTAAGTGGGGTTTATAAATTGCTTAGCACATCAAAAATGTACTTAGTGCATATTCTTATTCTTCAATCTTAATTTTTCCTTTGCTCTTAGCTATTACTTCCTCAGAAATATTATTAGGAGCATTGTTGTAGTGTGAAAACTCCATTGTAGAAGTTGCACGACCAGAAGAAAGAGAACGTAATTGCGTAACGTAACCAAACATTTCGCTCAATGGCACTTTAGCTTTAATAACTTGTAAGTTAGCACGGCTATCCATTCCTTCAAGCATTCCACGTCTTCTGTTCAAATCACCAGTTACATCACCCATATATTGGTCTGGTGTTAATACCTCAACTTTCATAATTGGCTCAAGTAAAGTAGGTTTTGCTTTACGTCCAGCTTCTCTAAATGCACTTCTAGCACAAAGTTCAAAGCTCATTGCATCAGAATCCACATCATGGTAGCTACCATCAAATACACGAACTTTCATATCTCTAACTGGATAACCTGCTAAAACGCCTGTATTCATTGATGTTTCAAAGCCCTTTAATATGGCAGGAACAAACTCCTTAGGAATTGAACCTCCAAACAAGTCATTCACAAATTGGAAGTTTTTACCTTCGTTTTCTTTTAACCATTCTTCATCAGCTGGTCCAAAATCAAATTGAATATCTGCGAATTTACCACGACCACCAGATTGTTTTTTCAATACCTCACGGTGTGTTACGGTAGTTCCAAAACTTTCTTTATAAGCTACTTGTGGAGCACCTTGGTTTACTTCTACTTTAAATTCACGACGCATACGATCGATAATGATTTCCAAGTGAAGCTCACCCATTCCACGTAAAATAGTTTGACCAGTATCCTCATCTGTATTTACACGTAATGTAGGATCTTCTTCAACTAATTTAGCAATTGCCATACCCATTTTATCAACATCAGCTTGAGTTTTTGGCTCTACAGCTATTGCAATAACTGGCTCAGGAATAAACATGTTTTCTAAAGTGATAGGATGTTTTTCATCACACAAAGTATCACCTGTTTTAATTTCTTTAAATCCTACTGCTGCAGCAATATCACCAGCTTCGATAAAATCGATTGGGTTTTGTTTGTTTGCAAACATTTTCATGATACGGCTGATACGCTCTTTTTTACCACTTCTTACATTTAAAACATAAGAACCAGCATCTAAGTGACCAGAATAGCATCTAAAGAAAGCTAAACGACCTACAAAAGGATCAGTCATAATTTTGAAAGCTAAGGCAGCAAATGGTTCTTTGGCATCAGCTTTACGTATTTCTTCTGCACCAGTGTCTGGATTAATTCCTTTAGTGTCTTCAATATCAACAGGAGAAGGCAAGTAACGACAAACAGCGTCTAAAGCAGTTTGCACACCTTTATTTTTGAAAGAAGAACCACACATCATTGGAACGATACTTAAATCGATACAAGCTTTACGAATTGCTTCGTGCATTTCAGCTTCTGTAATGCTATTAGGATCGTCAAAGAATTTTTCCATTAGGTTTTCATCATACTCGGCAACACTTTCAACCAATTTAGCTCTCCATTCATTAGCTTCCTCAATCATATCAGCAGGAACATCAATTTCATCAAACGTCATCCCTTCTGTTTCCATATGCCAAACAATACCTTTCATTTTAATAAGGTCAACAACCCCAGTAAAATTATCTTCAGCACCAATTGGTAACTGCAAAGGCACAGCGTTAGCACCTAACATTTCTTTAACTTGGTTAACAACCATTAAAAAATCGGCACCACTTCTATCCATTTTATTTACAAATCCAATTCTTGGAACTTTGTAACGGTTTGCTTGACGCCAAACAGTTTCAGATTGTGGTTCAACACCATCAACTGCACTAAACAATGCAATCAAACCATCCAATACACGCATAGAACGCTCTACTTCTACAGTAAAGTCCACGTGACCAGGAGTATCAATAATATTGAAATAATAACTTTTTGTATTGGCATCTGCAACACCTTTAATTGTTGGAAATTTCCATTGGCAGCTAACAGCAGCAGACGTAATAGTAATACCACGCTCTTTCTCTTGTTCCATCCAGTCAGTTGTAGCACCACCATCATGTACTTCACCAATTTTGTGAATCATACCAGTATAGCGTAAAATACGCTCGGTAGTTGTGGTTTTACCAGCATCAATGTGAGCTGCAATACCAAAGTTTCTTTGAAATTTTAAGTCCGCCATTTTTTTAATTTGATAATTTTATAATCTTTTAGTTCGACAAATAAAAATGTTGAATATTATGAAATCAACGATAAATAAATATCTAACCATATTTTTTGAGGTGCAAAAGTAAGGGGATAAATGATACGGTAATGAATAGTTTTAAACAAAATACAATATGGGTTTATTTGTATTTGCAGCATTTTAACTTTTTAAGAGGGTTACTTTCTCTATAACAACTTTATTAATGAAAAAAAGCCCATAATTTTAATTATGTTTTTAGCAAAAGCAAAATATTACATTCTACTTTTTTTGTTTGCATCAATAATTTTTATCAAGCCATTAGCACAAAAAAGTAACTATGATACGCTTAAACTTGCAGCTTGGATTAGCCCTGATGGAGACACGTTGGCATTAAGTTTTTTACCAATTGTAGAAGTTACAACCCATAAAATTTTAACAAGAGAAGAAAGAAGAAAAAAAGAAGAATGGACTAGGCTGCGAAATGCAGTGTACGTAACATACCCATATGCAAAAGCAGCTTCTAGGATAATGAATGAAATTAATGCTAAACTTGTGGGGGTAACTGATAGAAAGCAACGCAAGCTAATCATTAAGTCAAGAGAAAAAGAGCTACGAAAAGAGTTCACAGATAAACTTACAAACCTTTCAATCTATCAAGGCAAAGTACTAATGAAACTCATTTACAGGGAAACTGGCAACAATTGTTATGAAATAATTGAGGAGTACAAGGGAGGTTTTACAGCTGCTCTTTATCAAACAATTGCTGTGGTAGTGGGCACTAATTTAAAACAAAATTACGATGCTAGTTCTAAGGACAGAGAATTAGAATTTATTGTGAGAGATATTGAAAGGATGTATGGATACAGAAGCTAGATACTTTCTTTCAAAACCTTCATAAAATCATTTCTTTCAATCATTCTAGCTCCTAAACTTTCTAAATGCTCAGTGTAAATTTGACAATCTATTAATACTATTCCTTCCAGTTTTAATTGTTCTACGTACTTTATGAAAGCAAACTTGCTTGCGTTGCTTTCGTTACTAAACATACTTTCTCCAAAAAACACTTTACCAAGTTTAATTCCATATAAACCACCTACAAGTTTTCCATTGTTCCAAGTTTCTGCACTATGTGCAAAGCCTTTTAAATGCAAACTATAATATGCATCAACAACATCTTCATTTATCCAAGTGCCATCTTGTTCTTTTCTAAAAATATTTTTACAGCTAGTTATAACTTGCTTAAAGCTAGAATTTATCCTGAACTCAAAAGCATTTTTAGCAATTACTTGCTTCATACTCTTACTAACTTTCAATTCATTGGGAAATAAAACAAAACGAGGATTGGGGTGCCACCACATAGGAAGATCATCATTATACCAAGGAAAAATGCCACTACTATAAGCAAGTAAAAGCCTTTCTGTACTTAAATCTCCACCAATTGCAAGTAGACCATCCTTTGTTGCCTCATCAGGATTAGGAAACCAAAGGTTATCGTCGAGAATAGAAAGCATAGAATTGGTTGGGGTTTGTTGTTAATCGTTTGAAAAACATATAGCAATAATACAAAATGCGATGAACGATAAACAATGAACGATAAACGAAAACTATGTAAACATTCTCCAAAAATCTAAGCCTAGGGCATAAGCCATAAAGCCAAGTAGTAAAATCATACCAGCTGTTTGTGCATATTCCATAAACTTGTCTGAAGGTTTACGACCTGTAATCATCTCTATAATTGTGAAGAGAGCATGACCTCCATCTAAACCAGGAATTGGAAGCACATTCATAAATGCAAGAATTATAGAAAAAATTGCTGTTAAACTCCAAAAGCTTTGCCAATCCCATACATCGCCAAAAGTATTTGCAATACTGAAAACACTACCTAAAGAATCACTTGTTTTAACTTCATTTTTTTTAAATAGAAGCTTTAAGTTTTGTATGTATTTGTCTAATGTTTGCCAGCATTTGTTCCATCCAGCTGGTATTGCTTCAATGAAAGTGTATGATGTATGTTTTTCACCTAGAACCTTACCCATTGATTGATAAGCAATTCCGCTACCACCTTTTTCATCATATAAAATTTCGGCACTTACTGTGTCTTTTCCATTGTGCAAAAACTTTAGGACTACCGATCTATTTTTTGGTTCTGTTAGTTTTTGCAAATCAGTAACATACCTCACTGATGTATCGTTGAATGAAATTAAGGTATCACCTTTTGAAATAGTACCTTTAATAATTCTTGCTTTGGGTAAAATTGAGTCCACAATCATAGGAAACCTTACATAACTAAATCCTGCAAGTTTGTTCTTATTTAATTGTCCAATAAAGCCAGCAGGTATTGTAAGATTTATATTCTGACCATTTCTGTCAACAGTAATTTCTTTTGCTTGCTGCATAATAATTTCAGCACCAACAGTACCCACTCTTTCAACAGGTTTTCCAGCAACTGCAACTACTTTATCACCATCTTTCAATCCAATTTTTACACCTAAACTATCTGCATACACTCCATACTTAAGATTGCTTGTTGGAACATAAGTATCGCCCCAATTCCACATAATTCCTATAAAAATAATAATAGCAAGTATGATGTTTACAAAAACCCCACCTAGCATAATAATTAAACGCTGCCAAGCTTTTTTAGAACGAAACTCGTAAGGCTGAGGAGGTAATTTCATTTGCTCCTTATCCATACTTTCATCAATCATCCCACTAATTTTTACATAGCCACCAAATGGCACCCAACCAAGCCCATATTCAGTTTCGCCTTTTTTGATTTTCCATAAACTAAACCAAGGATTGAAGAAAAGGTAGAATTTTTCTACACGACATTTAAACCATCGTGCTGGTAAAAAATGCCCCATTTCGTGAAGCACCACTAATATTGAGAATGATAAAATAAATTGTCCTGCTTTTACTAAAATACCACTCCAGTCTATTGCTAATAATGTCATAAGTTAAAATCAAAAAAAAGATAGTTTTTGAATATATCTCTTGTTAAATGAATAGTAGTTTTTTTATAATTCAAGCAATGTTGCTGCAAAAATTCTTGCCTCTGCATCGCTTTCAAATAGTTCTTCAAGCGTAGGTTTTGCTATGAAATCAATTTTATTCATAGCTCTTTCCACAACAGTTGTAATATCTAAAAAGCCAATTCTGTTTTTGAGAAAAGCAAACACTGCAATTTCGTTTGCTGCATTCAACACACAAGGAAGATTACCACCTTTCTCTAATGCTTCCATTGATAGAGCAAGATTCCTAAAGGTTCTTAAATCTGGCTCTTCGAAAGTTAGTGTATTGGGTTTTCTAAAATCATATCTGGGAAAATCACTGTCGATACGATGTGGAAAAGCCATAGCATATTGAATTGGTAATTTCATATCTGGCAAACCCATTTGTGCTTTTATACTTCCATCCTGAAATTGAACCATACTATGTATAATACTTTGTGGATGCACAATCACTTGAATTTGTTCTGGCTTTAAATTGAACAGCCATTTGGCTTCAATCATCTCAAGCCCTTTATTCATCAATGTTGCAGAATCTATGGTAATCTTAGCACCCATTGACCAATTAGGATGTTGTAATGCGTGGTCTCTTTTAACATTCACTAAAAAGTTAGGTTTCTTACCAAAAAATGGACCACCACTAGCTGTGAGAATTATTTTTTCAATTCTATTTTTTCCCTCTCCTACCAAACATTGAAATATAGCTGAGTGCTCACTATCAACAGGAATAATTGGCACTCGTTTCTCCAATGCCTTTTGCATTATTATTTCGCCTGCAACTACAAGGGTTTCCTTATTTGCCAATGCAACTGGCTTACCTTTTTCAATAGCTGCTAAAGTTGGTTTTAAACCTGCATAACCTACAATAGCCGCCAACATCATATCATATGTATCAAAAGCTGCTACTTCCTGCAATGCTTTTTCGCCTGCAAAAACTTTCGTATCGGTATTAGCCAATGCATCTTTTACTTTTTGATATTTTGATTCATCGCCAATAACAACACAATTGGGTTTAAACTGTATTGCTTGCTTAATTAAGAGTTCGTGATTGGTTTGTGCTGTGAGTATTTCAGCACAAAATTTATCTGAATGAGCAGCAATAACATCTAATGCTTGTGTACCAATAGAGCCTGTTGACCCTAAAATGGCAATACGTTTTAAAGAAGATGAATTGTTTGTAGCTGACATACGCTGCAATATTAGTGCAAAGTGTAGAGTGAAAAGTAAAAAATCAAAACTAACCTACAAAACAGGTTTTTGTGGCTTTTTATCACACCGTGAATTGTTTTAATTCATCGGCAATTTTTCTATCATTGCTTAAACGTGGTACTTTATTT
>JBMLRA010000020.1:0-1580 GCA_049241265.1 Chitinophagaceae bacterium | reverse complement strand
TACTATCAATTTAAAACTTGTACTGCTGGCGATTACTATGTTAAATTCCCAACAACATACAATTCAAATCCTTTAACAAGCCAAACACCAACAGCTGCAACAGACAATAATAGTGATGCGAATACCAGCAATGGTCAATCACCAGTATTTACATTAAATCCTGGAGGCTCAGCGATACAACAAAATAATCAAACTATAGATGCAGGTTATTTACCTTGTGTAGCACCAACAGTAACAAGTGCAACAACTGTTTGTGCAACAAATTGTATGGATTTAACAGGTAGTAATCCTACAACAGGAACTTGGACAGCAAATGCAGGTAATCCTGCAGGAGCTACACTTGGAACAACAACTAGCGGTGTAGCTAATGTATGCTTTAGTGCAGCAGCAAGCGGTAATTATGTATTTACTTATACAGTTGCAGGTGGATGCACAGGGTCTACAACTGTAACTGTAAACCCACAAGCAACTGTAGGTAACTATGTTTGGAGCGATGTAAATAATAATGGTTTACAAGACGAATCAGCAACTTCAGGAATTAATGGAATTACAGTAGAGTTATACAATGCTACAACAAACACTTTAGTGGCTACCACTACAACTGCAAATGATGGAAGTGGTAATCCTGGTTACTATCAATTTAAAACTTGTACTGCTGGCGATTACTATGTTAAATTCCCAACAACTAATGCAACTGGCAATGGCTTAACTACACAAACAGCAACAGCTGCAACCAATGGTAATAGTGATGCTAATACTAGCAATGGTCAATCACCAATATTCACACTTAATCCAGCAGGCACTTCTATACAACAAAATAATCTAACCATAGATGCAGGTTATGTTGTATGTACTAAGCCAACAATTGACGCTGGTGCAGGAGTAAGTAATCCATTAACTATTTGTGCAGGTAACTGTGCAACTTTAACTGGTTCAAACAGTTTATTCCAAGGAGTTTTCACAGCATTAAATACAAATCCAGCAGGTGCTACTTTAGGTTCAACTGCAATTGTAAGTAATGCACCAAATAAAGTGAGCAATGCTCAAGTATGTTTTGCAACCAATGCAAATGGTATATTTAAGTTTATATACACTGTTAATGGAGGATGTGCAGATACTATAACAGTTAATGTTACACCAAAACCTAATGCAGGTTCTGATAATAGTATTTGCCAAAGTAGCACTGCTACAATGACAGCTGCAGGAGTTGGTACTTGGACACAAATGCCAAGTAATCCAGCAGTGGTAGCTTTTAGCAGTACTACTAGCCCAACAGCAACAGTAGGTCCGTTTAATACAGCAGGTAATTATAATTTTATATGGACAAACAATGGTTGTACAGATACAGTAACGATAAATGTTAGACCTACATCAAGTTCATTAACTACAAGATACATTTGTAACAGTACCTTACCATTTGTTTGGAATGGCAGAACGTACAATGCAAGTGCAACAGATACAGTACGTTTAACCAACAGTGTAGGATGTGATAGTTTAGCGATTTTACGTTTAGTAGTACAAACACCGAATTGTAATTTACAAGCAAGTTATACTATTAATCAAATAGCACAATGTGTAAC
>JBMLRA010000019.1:0-2796 GCA_049241265.1 Chitinophagaceae bacterium | reverse complement strand
GCAGCAGAACAGCAGCAGGTACTTATACCTTTACCACAACTAACAGCCAAGGTTGCGATAGTGTTGCCACATTAAATTTAACTGTAAAAACTGCTACTACTAGTACTACCAATGTAAGCATTTGTCCAAGCGAGTTACCTTACAGTTGGAATGGCAGCAGAACAGCAGCAGGTACTTATACCTTTACCACAACTAACAGCCAAGGTTGTGATAGTGTTGCCACATTAAATTTAACTGTAAAAACTGCTACTACTAGTACTATCAATGTAAGCATTTGCCCAAGTCAATTACCTTACAGTTGGAATGGTTTAAGAAATGCAGCTGGAACATACACGTTCACAACAACCAACTCACAAGGATGTGATAGTGTTGCTACATTAAACTTAACAGTTGGTAGTATGACAAATTCAACAACTAATGTTACAAATTGTGGCAACTATACTTGGAATGGAACTACCTACAGCACCAGTGGCACATACAATAAACTGTTTACAGGATTGGGTGGTTGTGATAGTATTGCCACATTAAATTTAACTGTTATAACTAGCTTACCGGCAATTGCAGGTGCTAATAATGTTTGTGCAGGTTCTACACTATCCTTATCTAATGCTATCACTGGTGGCGTATGGTACACACAGCAAACCAGCCAAGCAACAATTAATCCAAGCACAGGATTGGTGACAGCTAAAAGTGCAGGAAACATAATAGTAGAATACCGTAAAACTGGTTGTACAAGTGCAATCAAAGTAATTACTGTAAACCCAATACCTGCAGTGCCTTTAATAGCTTATGCATCTGGAACTAATTATACCTTGTTTAGATATGGTGGCGATTTTTGCAAAGGGAAAAGTTTTACTGTAGTGGGCAATCCTGTAGGTGGTAGTTGGAATTATACAAACCCACAAGTAGGTACTATTAATAGTGCAGGTTTAGTTAATTTGCTAGGTGTGGGCAATGGGTCTATTGTTTACACAGTTACAGATGCTAAAGGTTGTAAAAATAGTAGAACTACACCAGGAAATGTAATTAACTGCCCTATACCAAAAGGAGCGAATAGCAATGAGCAATTAACAAATAGTAATGATTTTGTAATGTATCCAAATCCAACACGTTCTATTATTAACTTGAATATTGATAAATTAGTTGGAACAGGAAATATTGTAGTGACCGATTTATATGGTAAAATTGTTAAAACACAAGCATTAAGTATTGGAACCAATACTATCAATGTTTCAAACTTTGTTAAAGGAATGTATTTGGTGAGTGTGATAACTAATGAAGAAAAAATTACTAAGAAATTGGTTGTTGAGTAAAAGCATTTTATAAAATTTCATCATTTTAAAGGGTTCAAGAAGTAAAAATTCTTGAACCCTTTAAATTATACAACCCTAAATAATCGAAGTAGATTTCCTTTCTATTAATGTTGATTTAAAAATGGCAACTACATCAGTATAGTCAACATTGGGTTTCTCAATAGATTTAAATAAAACTGTTGCTGCTTCTTTGCCCATTTCTAAAGCAGGTTGAGTAATTGTAGATAAAGCGGGACTTAATTGTGCAGCTAACGACAAATTTGAAAAGCCCAAAACTTTTAATTTTTCAGGTATTTTTATACCTAAACTATCACAAGCTTTATATGTAATAATCGACAAGCTTTCTGCCGAAGCTAAAACTGCATCAATATTTTTATTCTTATTTAAAAGATTTTTTATCAATTCAAAATTTTCATCAGCGTTAGTAGTGCATTCTAATACGAGTGCTGAGTTTGCTGTAATTTTTGCTTCGTTTAAAGCATCCAAATATCCTTTTTTTCTATCTACACAAGTAGAGGAATAATTAGAAAAATTTAAAAAAGCAATTTTCTTACAACCTTTTTGTAAAAGGTGTTTTGTTCCCTTTAACGCAGCTTGATAATTGTCTGTAGTAATTTTAGCAGCTACAATGTTTTCACTAACTCTATCAAAAAATACAAGGGGTACATTTCTATCTTTTAACAATTGGATATGCTCAAAGTTTTGCGTTTCGGCAGATAAAGAAATGATTACACCATCTACTCTTCCATTAGACAAATGATGTATAATATTTTTTTCCTTAATAAAATTTTCGAAAGTGAAATATATAAGAATATGATAGCCTTTTTGTTGAGCAATTGTTTCAATACCTTCAATTACTTTGGCAAAAAAGTGATTTGTAATATCGGGTAAAATAACTGCTATTGTTTTATTCTTATTCCTGCGTAAGCTGCTTGCATTTGGGTTAGGTTGAAAGTTCAACTCGTTAGCTAAAGCCTGAACTTTTAATCTAGTTTTTTCACTAACCTCATAACTATTACTTAATGCTCTCGAGACAGTTGATGGAGAAATATTGAGTAGCTTGGCTATTTCTTTAAGTGTCATTGTATTTGTATTGCGATAAAAGTAGTTGTTTTAGAAATGTTAGTTTGAATTTCTCAATATAAATTGTGTTGAAGCCTTATAAAAGCAAAAGAATAGAGAATTACTGGCTTTCTTTATTAAAAAATCTTTTTATTTCTTTAAAAATCGGCAACCTTGCCGGCAACGGAATTGTTATTTTTTTTAGATTAATTAATAAATAAAATATAATTTTTTAAATATTTTCTATTTAAAAATGAATATTTTTTAATTTTATTTAAAAATATTTTTGCCCCTACTCTCGTTTATAGTTCTAATTTCATTTTTCGATTGCGAAATTAAGCTTAGTGCTTAAAGTATCTACTGCCTAAAAAACAGAATCTAAAATATAATTATATGAAATTGCTGGAAGGAAAAGTAGCAT
>JBMLRA010000018.1:0-1135 GCA_049241265.1 Chitinophagaceae bacterium | reverse complement strand
TCAATGGCAAAAGAATGGTAATAATGTAGGAGTAAATAATGCAGTATATGTTGATGCATCTTTAAACAACAATGATAGTGTTTGGTGTGTATTAACTAGCAATAGTGCTTGTGCTACCAACGGCACAGCTTTTAGTAATAAAATAAGAATGACAGTTGCAACTTTGCCAATAGTATTACCAATTAGTAACAATCTAGGGCTAAATATTGCCACAGCAACTATTTGTAGTTTAGGAACTACTGTAAGATATTATAATGCTACCCCTTATGGAGTTTGGAGTAGTGATAATATGTCAGTTGCAAGTATTAGTGGCAATGGAACTGTAACTCCTAATTCCAATGGTACAGCCAATATTACTTATACCGTAACCAATACATCTGGCTGCAAATCTTCATCTAGTTTGGCTCTTACAATTGCACAACCAGCAGTGCCATTAGCCATAATAGGACTTAGTAAGGTATGTGCAGGATCTAGTATTACGTTAAGCAACAGTACACCCAATGGTGTTTGGAGTACGAATCAAACAAGCCAAGCAACTGTAAATGCAAGCACAGGAGTTGTGTTAGGAAAGAGTGCAGGTACAGCTACCATTAATTACACAGTAACTAGTGCAGTAGGTTGTAGTGCGATAGTAAGTAAAGCAATAACTGTAACATCAATACCATCAGTTCCATTAATAGCTTATGCACCAGGTACAGTATTAACAGGGTCTGGTTCTCCATTCTATGGAGCACCATCTGGCAGTTTCTGCACCAATAAAACCTTTACAGTAGTTGGTAATCCAACAGGAGGGGTTTGGAGCAAAACTGGTGTTATTTCAGTAACAACTCCAGGTGGTGTAGTAACAACAGGCAATATAACTGGGGCAGGTACATTAAAATATACTTATACCGATGCTAATGGATGTAGTAATAGCAGAACGATGAGTGGTAATGTTGTTAGTTGTGCTGCAAGAGGGATAGTTGATAACGGACAACTAGTAACAACAAATGATTTTATAATGTATCCTAATCCAACCCATTCACAATTTACCATTTACCAATCACAATTAATTGGTACTGGAACTATTGTTATTACTGATTTATATGGCAAACAAATTAAAACACAGTCTTTAAGTATGGGTTCTAATACAATT
>JBMLRA010000017.1:37447-74156 GCA_049241265.1 Chitinophagaceae bacterium | reverse complement strand
AATCCTGCAAAAGATATTGTACATATTAGTTGTTCAAATGCCAAACAATTATTAATCATTGATTATTTAGGTAAAACCGTTAAACAGTTAAACAATATAACACAACCCCAAACAATCAACACCAAACAGTTTACCAAAGGAATTTATACAGTACAGGTAATAACAAACAAAGGAGAAGTGCTAAATGAAAAGTTAATAGTGGAGTAAAATTGTTACAACAAAACTTACAATTAATTCTTTATTTCTTTCATTGAAAATTCAATTGCAAGCGTAATCTTCGCAGCACAAATTTTAATTTTGTTGCTTAGCAAATGCTTAAAAATCTTCACATACAGAATTATGCTATTATAGATGAAATCAGCATTGATTTTTCATCTCAACTAAATATTATTACTGGCGAAACAGGTGCTGGTAAAAGTATTTTAATGGGTGCATTAAGCCTGATTTTAGGAGAACGTGCTGATAGTGCTGCATTAACAGACAGTTCTCGAAAATGCTTTGTTGAAGGGGTTTTTGCTGTGGAAGATAAAGCTGCTGTAAAAGATTTTTTACTAACGAATGAACTAGATAATGGCTCTGAATTATTATTAAGAAGAGAAATAGCTAGCACTGGAAAAAGCAGGGCATTTATCAATGATACCCCAGTAACATTACAACAAATTAAGCAATTGGCTAGTCTGCTAGTTGATTTGCACCAACAGTTCGATACTTTGGAATTGGGCGATAGCGATTTTCAAAGAGAAGTAATAGATGCTTTGGCAGATAATGCAGCACACTTATCAAACTATAAAGCTGTTTATCTACAATGGAAAAAAGCTCAACAAGATTTAAAAGCTTTGCAAACACAACAAGCTTCTTTTCAAAAAGAACTGGATTATCACCAGTTTTTATTTGATGAATTGAATGAATTAAGCCTAAAAGAAAATGAACTGGAAGATTTAGAAGCAGAACTTAAAATTCTTAGCAATAGTGAAGGTATTAAAGCTGCATTAGGCAAAGTTTATTTTGAGTTAAAGGAAAGCGAAACACCAATGGTGCAATTGTTGAAACAACTTTACAATCAATTACAACCTTTTGCTGCTTATCATCCATCGTTAGAAACCATTATACAAAGAATACAAAGCACACAAATAGAGCTACAAGATATTGCCAACGAAGTTGAAAGTATTAATGACACTGTATTGTACGATGAAAACAGAATTAATATTATCAATGATAAATTATCGCTTGGATATAAATTGCTGAAGAAACATAATGTTCAAACTACTAATGAGCTATTGCAAATTCAGGCAGATATTGAACAAAAATTGCAAGCTGTTTTACATATTGATGATGCTATTAAAAACAAGGAAAAAGAAGCTGCACAGTACTTTTCACAAGCCACACAAATTGCAGACATTATTTCTAAAAACCGCCATCAACAAACCAAGCCTTTGGCTGAAAAAGTAAATAAGCTGTTACATCAGGTAGGAATGCCTAATGCACAACTAAAAGTTGAAATCAATGATGCAGCTTTAACAGATTATGGAAAGGATGATATTGAATTTTTATTTGATGCTAATAAAAGCAACAAATTTGAACCTATCAGAAAAGTGGCAAGTGGTGGAGAACTCAGCAGATTAATGCTTTGCATTAAATCATTGGTAGCACAAAAAATGGATTTACCAACTTTAATATTTGATGAAATTGATACAGGCATTAGTGGTGAAGCTGCAAAACAAGTGGGTATTATTATGCAGCAATTAGCAAGCAGCAGACAAATTATTTGTATTACACACCAACCACAAATTGCAGCTAAAGCCAATAAACACTTGTTTGTTTATAAACAAAATGATAGCAATAAGATTAAAACAAATATTAAAACACTTGATACTACAGAACGTACCATTGCTATTGCAAAAATGCTTAGTGGCGAAAATCCAAGTGAAGCAGCCTTAGCAAGTGCTAAAGAAATGATGGTTGTAATTTAGTTGTATAAAAAAGTAAGATAAAGACTTGAATATTGAAGTAACTTACCAAAAGCATATAAAAGTTAATTCATCTTGTTAAAAACTAAACAGCTATCACTAAAACAAAACAAAACCTATACACCTACATTTGCCTAATGTCTGCAGAAAAAATATTAACTGATCTAAAAAAGAAAAACTTCAAACCCATTTATTGGCTTGAAGGCGAAGAACCCTTTTTTATTGATGAAATTATAAACTATGCCGAACATAACATTTTAAGCGAAAGTGAAGCTAGTTTTAATCTTTCAGTTTTTTATGGAAAAGATGCCGATTGGGCAGCAATAGTAAATGCTTGTAGGCGATATCCAATGTTTAGTGAAAGGCAAGTGGTTCTTTTAAAAGAGGCTCAACATATGCGTGATACCGATTTAGAAAAACTTGAGGCATATATTGAAAACCCATTAGCATCGACCATTTTTTTTGTTAGCTATAAAGATAAAAAATTAGATGCCCGTAAAAAATTCACTAAAACAGTTAAAGCCAAATGTGAACTTTTGTCAACAAAAAAAATGTATGACAGCCAATTACCAGAATGGGTAAATGGTATGGTAATACAGCACGGCTTAACCATTAATCACAAAGCAGTAGCTATGCTAGTTGATAATATTGGTAACGACCTTAGTAGAATTAAAAATGAGGTAGAAAAATTAAGTGTTAATTTAGGTAATAGAAAAACTATTACTGAAGATGATATTGAAAATTTTATTGGAGTAAGTAAGGAGTATAATGTTTTTGAATTACAAAATGCTATAGCTGCAAAAAACATTGCAAAAGCAATTAAAATTATTCAATATTTTGAAAAAAATCCCAAAGCAGTACCAATACAATTAGTACTGCCTGCTTTGTATGGGTTTTTTAGTAAAACATACACTGTTTTTTCAGTAAATAGTAACGATGACAGAACTGTAGCAGCAGCATTAGGCATTAATCCTTTTGTTATTAAAGATTATATGGCTGCTGCAAAAAATTATCAATTTAATGGCATTGAAAAAGCGTTACTCTTGTTGCATCAGTATAATTTAAGAAGTGTAGGTATTAAAGACAGTAATACACCAGATGCTGAATTATTAAAAGAGCTTTTGATGAAGATTGTAGCATAAAAAAAGTCAGCTATCGCGTTTTTGATAACTGACTTTTTTCTATTTTATTAAACTTCTATATAGCTTTATTGATGTTATCTAGCCTGTAAACTGCCCAGTTTTCTGTTTCAAACATAATTACTAAGTGTAGCGATTTGTTACTTTCCAATCTATCCAAATTATACTGGTTTAATACAGTAAAATTTCTAAGTCTATTCTTCTTTTTGGCAATACAAATATATTTTGCCTCTGTCATTGGATTCTCAGATACTGTAATAAAGTTATGATTGATAGGCAAAATAATGTTGCTGCCTAGCTTTCTCATTTGAGCAATAATAGGATATGCCGCTGCATCATCCATTAATATTTTACCATTATCTGTGCTAGCTCTTTCAGCAGTCATTAATCCTGTAATATAGGTAGCCATTTGATACTCCTCAGTAATAACTCTTTCTCCATTCCATTTTGAGGCTTTTTTTACTCCTGCAAAAAATCCCTGCTCTTCAATATCACTTGTTCTTTTAAAGTATAATATTCCTGTGTAAATATTAACCAAAGCCACAAACATTATTATTGGATACATACTTCTCCTCGTATACTTTTTTCCTGAATAATAATGAACGCCAATTAAAGCTAATACCAAAAATATTAGATAGTATTCTACAGTTAAATACACTTGATTATCTAACAACAAAATACCAATTAAAATAAATGGAGCTATGAGTGTTAGTAATTCATATAGCTTTCCTTTAAACATTACAAAAACCAGAATTAATAATGGAGTAAGTAATAATAAGTATCCTTGAAAAACTATTTGAGTTTGTGAAAGTGCATTTATTCCAACTTTTCCATCAATAAAAATTTCACCTAATGAGTTGGTTCCTGTTACACTCCAATTTGCATATTGGCTTGTTAAAAAATAGGTTCCATTACCTGCATGAACTTGATTAAGCAATTTAAAAAGATATACTGCACCAAGTGGTAGAGCAAATAAGATTATATATATTGCCAATGTTCTATTGGTGAGTTTACGACGCTGTGAACGATTGTTTACAGATTCATAATATTGAACAATTGGTGAACTGTATTTAGTAGTTTTTAAACCATCTAACGATACAAGAACAACAAATGGTAGTAATCCCAGCAATAACCATATAAAGTTATAGTTGCAAAATACTAAGCAAGTAAGATATATACTTGCCATTGACAATGAAAATGTAGTTTGTGTTTTATAATAGGTAAACAAACTTCTAAACATTAAATAGAAAAATAAGAGCAATAAAGCTATCCCTCTACCAGATGTTCCAGAAAATATTAATCCAGGATGAAAAAAGAACAATAAAATCAACATAGGAATAAAAAACCTACGTTGCAAACTAGACTTTGAAAAATCAATGATTAATAAAAAGAAAAGTGTAGATGTAAAAGTTGCAGATGCCAAAATAGGGGCAAATGGATATCCGAAAATAGAGAAAACAACAGTAGATAAATACACCAAGCTTGGAAAAGTTGTACCTAATGTTAAAAGTGTATTATCTCTAGCTTCAAAAAGCAAACGTGCTTTTTCTGCAAGAAATAATGATTCGGAATGCTCGTAACCAGATCTATGCAAAACCCAAGCTATTATTAAGTAATAGGCAAGCAAAACAATTGCTAGTAATGCTGGAATATATTTTCTTAAAAATACCATAGATAACTTTTTATAATGCAGGAGCAGCAGTTGCTGATGATTGCTTGCTCAAACCGTGATTTGTTTTTTCCCAATAAAATGGCTTATAGATTAATTGCCAAAGACCTTTATATGCTGCAATTGAATGCATTAACCAATAAATAGGATTAAGTGCAGAAAATAGAATTAGCTCATAATATCTACGCTTAAATACAGCCATCATATTTACATAAATCATTAACACATTACCCGCAACGAAGTTGAATATCGCAAAATATAACACCCAATCAGGGAATACTTCTTTTACACCTGTTAAACTAAATATTAAGTAAACTAAAAAGAAAAGTAGTAACACTGGATACACCAAAAAGGTTACTGCTGTACCACCAATAAAGAAGTTAAAGCCAAAGAAACCGCCCCAACCAATACGACGAATTAAGTGTACAGGCGAACGCATATGCACAAGATATGTTTGCATATAACCCTTAATCCATCTACTACGTTGTCTAATCCAGTTGAAAGGTTCATTATTAGCTTCTTCATAGGTTGTACTTCTAACGATACCTATTTTATATTGTTTATCATAAACTCTTACACCCAAATCAGCATCTTCTGTAACGTTAAATGGGTCCCAAGAACCAAGCTCAATAAGTTTATCTAACTTAAAGTGATTACTAGTGCCACCTAAAGGAATAGGTATATCAAGTGTTTCTAAACCAGGAAGCATATAATCGAACCAATATGAATACTCCAAAGTAAACATACGAGTAAGTAAATTTTCATTTCTATTAAAATAGTTTAATGCTCCTTGAACAACCACATATTCCTCAGGCAATTTACTAAACATTAAAAATGCTTTTTTAAGCTGCCAAGTATCAGGTATATCTTCTGCATCATAAATGGTTAGCAATTCACCACGAGAAAAGAACAAACCATAGTTACAAGCTTTTGGTTTGGTTTTAGGCATCATAAAAGGAATAACAATAACCTCAAAATTCGCAGGAAAGTCTAGTGCTCTCACAGCATTCAAGGTTTTATCATCATCCTCTTCAATCAACAACTTTACGTCTAATTTAGACTGAGGATAGTTAAGACCTCTTAAATTCCAAATTAGTTTTCTAATTAATTTATCCTCTTTATAAACTGGCAATAAGATAGTGTAAACTGGAACATCTTCGTCTTTCACAGCTCCCAATTCTTCAACACTTACATCATCATGCAATTCTGATTGTGAACCCTTTAGTGCTAGGTATAGTTTAAAAACAATTGAGCCTAAAAAAGCAAAACTTGCTAAAAAGTTTAATGCAATAATAGTTGGAATTGTAAACACAAAAAGCATTACAACAACAAAAGCAAAAAAGGAGAATATAAATATTAATTGTGCATCTGTGAATGTAACGTGCCCAGAACTTGCAGCATCTTTTTTCATTAAACTATATACAGATTCATTTACTAAGTCTCTACCTCTTACCTTGTGAGATAGCCAAGTAATATCTAAGTCATCTGCTGCTACTAGTTTAATGTTAGTTCTAAACTTAACCATTAAACTATTGGCTAGTTTTTCATCAAAAGGATCGGCGGCAGCTACTAATAAGCTGCCGTCGAAATCTTGTTTAAGAGGAATATATAAGTAAGAATTGATATGATGTATATCGCATTGATTAAAAAACGATTCATCTATTTCATAATTTCTTACATCAACTAATTCTTTTCCTTCGCTTTTTAAAAATTCAACATAATTTCTCCTTGTTAAAAAACCAAAACATAATGCTACTTTAATAGGTGCATAGCTGAATGTTTCAGCAATAGAATCTATTTCCTTAAGCTTTTCAGCATCAAATTTTCGCTGAGATGCCATTATATCTATTGCACTACGAGTCATATAATATGCTTTCTAAAGGTATGAAAAAGGTTGAATTTAGGGTTTACTGAGAGATTAAACTACCGCATCAGTTGCTTGCTTAACTCTTTTCTTAACTCCAAAGAATCCTAAAATTAATAATACTAAAATGATACCCATTATCCAGAATTTGTAAGCACTCCAAAACTTCTCAAATCCAGTCATATTGCTATTATAGGTTACTATTGTGTTATCTTCTGGTGCTTTAAAGAAGTAGTTGCTCATACCATTGCTATTAGCAATACATACATTACTTTCAATTTCCGTTAACTGAGTACTAAAGTTCTTTACAACACTTAAAAATGCATCTGAAACACTAGTGTCACCACCTAAAGATGTTACCATCAATACAGTATTTCCTTTGTCTTTGAAAATTTGTGCTAAACCACTATTAGAGAAATCACTTACAGAGTAGCTAGCTGCACCTTTTAAACCTTTGTAAATTTGAAAATCTTTCTCAAATTTAACTGGCACGTTATCGTATTTTGTTGCAAACTTGTCACCTCTATTAACTAAGGCAATTAAATTGTATTCACCAACATCACCAGCACTTGCAGATGTAACAATTTGAGGAACAATTAATCTATTGAAATCATTCTTAATAGGCGAATTGATTTGATAGTAAATTTCACCAATTGAAGAAACTACTTTGCTAAGAATCTCTTGAGATACAACAATTTTAGTTTGTTTTTTTCTAAATTCAGCTGGGAAGTTAAAGAAACTAAAGAACTTGCTTTCTCTTTCGCCAGTATAAGTTAAAGTAGATGTTTTTGTGTTGATGAATGCAAAAAAGTTGCTGAAACCATCTTTACAAACATTGCTTCCTGGATGAAAACGAAACTCAATTTCAAGTGTATTAAATTTTGAAAGTAAATGTGGTTTTAAATCAACATCACTAATAAAATTAACTTTATCTAATAGATTTCCATTATAAACAAGATTTTGATTTAAATATACATTTACAAAACCTCTATCATCTGGTTTTAAAGTAGAAAAGAAACTTTCTAAATGTAAAGTCAACTTTGTAGGAATAGCGTTGAAATCAGCCAAAGAGAAATTGAATTTTTTGCGTAAAGCTCCAATTCCTTCCATTAGTTCACCACTACCTCCTAAGTCTTCTAATGTTGTTACTAAAGGAGACGCACCAGCTACAACTTCAGTACTAAATGTTGCGTCGGAAACTAATATTTTATCTGAAAAAGCACTACTTAAACGTTTATTGCTTGCTAATGTGCTAATTGCTTTTTTATACCCAGCATTGTCACCACCAGTTATTACTAACACATCTCTTTTTTCGCCAAAACCCATTGTTACTGGAACTAAAGCAATTAAGCCTTGACCAGCAGATACACTTGGCATTGATTGTTTTACAGCATAAGGCAATTTATCAACAGTACCAGCTATAATACCTGCAGGAACTGAATCTGAAGGTGAATAAGTATCAGTGTAAACTTGCTTAGATGCTGCACCTTGACGAACTAGTGCATAGATTAATCCACCAGCCATTAAATCATCAACATCTGCTGATGCTGGAGTGTAAACAGAATTATAATCCTGAATAACTTCTTTAATACTTCTTGCATAGGTAAATTTAGCTTGAGATATTGCAGATATAAAAGAAGAGTTTTTAACGCCTAACCAACATGCTGGGTTGTCAATATCTTTACAATATTCATCACCAACACTCATCTTAGCTGCAACACGCATTTTTATAAACCTTCCATCAGGCTGTAAATATTTTGAGCTCAATGGCACTTTAAAAGTTAATAAAGTATCTAAGGCAGATGTTATTACTCTTTGTGTGTAAACTGGCTCATCTTTTAAATACACAACAACAAACGAATTGTTTGGATTTAAAACTTGTGATGCCCTTAAGTTTAATACCAAAGTACTTTGATCGATATTATCATCTGGTTTAACTTTGATGAAATAACTTAATGAACCTGAGATTCCGATGATTGACGCATCGTCATAACCCATGGACTTGAAGGTTCTGTCTTGTGCAAACATTTGTAATGCACTAAGCATTAAGACTACAGAGAAAAGAAATTTAGATTTCATATTATTTAAATTTACTGGGTACTTGGGAATTCAATTTTAAAGTAATTGCCTGTTTGTTCTTCACTATGGTATATAAAATTTCCACCCATAGTTTCTACTAATTTTTTGGTTGCTGCTAATCCCATTTCACTAATCATACCCTCATTTACAGCAGTAAGCCCTCTAAGCCTGCTAAACATTTCATTTAATTTATCAACACTTATAGATGCAGTGTGGCTAACAGCTTCAACAACTGCCTTACCATTAATATGTTCAGATTTTACCGTAACAATGCTACCTGCTTGTGAGTGCTTAATAACATTATTCATTAGTTTACTCAATACTTGGTCTGTAAACAACTTATCTTGGTAAACGTTATTAGCAGCTGGTGAAATATTTAACTGCAAGCCCATACTTTTTAGCATAGCCGATTCTGCAATATCTAACACAGCCTTTTCAACTTCTGGATTTATATCAAAATACTCCTTGTTAAAATGAATTGTTGATTCAACATTATTTGTATTAGTTGTACCACTTAGTTTTTGTGCTATATAACTTAACTTATCGTTGCTTGTACCAATTGAATTTAAAATGTCAATTTGGTGTGGTAACAAATTTGAAGAACTATATTTTAAGGATTCAACAGAACTTTTAACAGTATTAGAAAAGTTAGTAAAATCGTGCATTAAAACAGACATATTATCTTGGCTGCTTTCATTAATCACTTTTAACTTTCTATTAGTTTCTTCAATCTCAAAATGCTGGTCTTTAATTTTTTCATTTCTTTCAATTAACTTCCCATTTGCTTCATCAATCATAACACTTCTTTCTGTATCTCTACACAAAATAGAATACCTAGTATAAGCCAATAAGCAAGAGAAAGCTGAAATCATAAAAAATACGCCACCACCATGATCGATTAATAAATTAAATTTATCAACACGTTGTTTCAAAGAGTAAAAGAAAAATACAATCAAATATGAAACAATGCACATATATATTGAATATATAGGCGACCAAAGAATAGTTGTATTAATTACTAAAAATATAATAGACAGAATTAGAAAGTATGCAAGAACCGAACCTCCTGTTGGCACAATTCCACAAATGATAGAATTGATTACAACATTCACTCCTACAAACCAAAGCATCGTTTTTAAGTAACTCCAATTTTGCTTTGCAGAGTATGTATAAATTATATAAGACATTCCCCATCCAATTAACCTAATGAGTGAAAAATCTAACCACAATTCGGTGCAGAACAAATAATCAATTAAAACAAAAAAGGGTAGTGAAAACAAAGTTGTCCACATTATAACATTCGCATAATACGCCCCTCTTTTGCTTAACTCTTGGTGAAAAGCAGTTTTGTTGATATTTGCGTAAGAAAATTTGTAATCGTTATACATATTTATTATTATGCAGTCTATTGTTGATAAGCAGTTGAATACACTTCGAAATGTGAATATATATATTAAGTTTTCAAGAATATTAATCTTGATAACTTTATCTCTAGTATCATTTCAATTCACATCTTGTGTTAAAAAAGGGTATCCAACCTTACCAGAAATTAAACGTAGTTTAGGTGGTGGAACCAATCTCTCTTGGTTTGAACATAAATGGTCTTCACCAGAAGAACTTTTAAATACCGATTTAACACCTAAACTAAATCAAATTGCCAAACAAGGTTTTAAAACTGTTAGGCTTCCTGTTGCCTTTGATTTATTTGTTTATCCTAACTCTTCAACACTTCAACCACAACTATTAACGAAACTTAAAGAAATTTATTTTATATGCTATAATTTAAAATTGCATTTAATAATAACATACCACTATGGTTTGTTTGATGACAATAGCATTTATAACGATAAAATCAATCATGTTTCATGGCTTTGGAAGCAAGTACAACAAAATTTTAAAGGACATGGATACGAATATCTTTTTTTTGAACTATATAATGAACCTACAATGGGTTCATATCGCTGGAAATTAACTGCAGAAAAGTTGATAAGTTATATAAGAGGCGAAGACCCCAACAGAATTTACATTGTTGGAGGCACAAATTATAATGGACTAAACGATTTAATGGATATGGGTAAATTAAGTGACGATAAACTTTTTTACACCTTCCACTTTTATGAACCCTACATTTTTACACATCAAGGAGCAGACTGGACAAGTGACAAAACTTATATGAGAGGATTTCCCTATCCTTATAGAAGAAGAAAAATGCCAGTAATGAGTAAAGAAGCAATTGGTACAAGCGTAGAAAAAGACTACAATAAATACTATTATGAAGGAACAAAAAAATATTTGGATGAAAGAATGAACCAAATTGCAAATTTTTGTGCAAGAAATAATATGACATTGATTTGTACTGAAGCTGGTGTAATAGACATTGCTGATAAGGATTCTAGAGCCAATTATTTAAAAGACGTTACTGCTGCAATGTATCAGTTTGATATACCTGTTATTCTTTGGGATTACGACCAACGTTTTTCTATAAAACAAGATTCAACCACCATATTACCAGCATTGAATAAGTGGTTAAGAAAAAGCAAATAAAAAAACTATGAATCAAGTTTTAAGTATTAACCATTTTTACAAAAGCTATGGCAGCGTTCAAGCATTAAAAGGAGTTTCGTTTAATGTGCCTGAGGGTTCAATTTTTGGAATTTTAGGCCCCAATGGAAGTGGCAAAACAACAACCTTGGGTATTATACTTGATATTTTAAAAGCTGATGCTGGCAGTTATTCTTGGCTTGGATCAACTGCCAATAAAAATGTACGAAACCAAATTGGAACCTTATTAGAAACCCCTAACTTCTATCACTATTTATCTGCTGCTGATAATTTATTAATAACACAAGCAATTAGCCAACGTGGGGTTAAAGAAGATATTGATGCAGTTTTAAAACTTGTTGATTTATACGAACGACGAAAAAGCAAGTTTAAAACATTTAGCCTAGGGATGAAACAACGCCTTGCTATTGCTGCTGCTTTATTAGGCAATCCCAAAATTGTGGTGTTAGATGAACCAACAAATGGTTTAGACCCTAATGGCATTCTCGAAATAAGGGAACTAATTAAACGCCTTGCTAAAGAAGGTAAAACCGTTATAATGGCAAGCCATTTACTGGATGAAGTTGAAAAAGTTTGTACCCACGTTGCCATTTTAAAGAATGGAGAATTAATTACAACTGGTACAGTTAATGAAATTTTATCGCAAGATGATACAATTGAATTAAGCTGTGATAATACAGAGAGTTTATACCATTTACTACAGCATTTTGAAGGTGTAAAAAACATTTCTAAAAATGAGAACGCTGTTGAGTTAAATTTTGCAAAAGGCAAAGCCAATGCTGCTTTGATAAATAAATTCTGTTTTGAAAATGGTATTACGCTCAGCCAAATTCAATTCAAAAGAAAAAGTTTAGAAACAAAATTTTTTGAACTTACAAACAACTAATTTCAATGTTATCATTATTAAAAATAGAATGGCTTAAAATAAAAAAGTATTCAGCTTTTTGGTGGATGCTTGGCATTGTGGCAATATCTTACCCTGGTATTAACTCAATGTTTTTAGCAATTTACAGAGAACTTGCAAATTCTAAAGAAATGGCTGCACAAGTAGTGAAAGCCATCATTGGTAATCCGTTTGCTTTTCCAGATGCTTGGCAATCTGTTGCTTATTTTTCTTCATTATTCGTAATCATTCCTGCTGTATTAGTTATTATGCTTATTAATAATGAGTATAGTTTTAAAACCAACAGACAAAATATTATTGATGGCTGGAATAGAAACCAATTTATTACAAGTAAACTAATTGATGTAGCCATTATTTCAGTAATTGTAACAATTGCGTATATGCTTGTTACTATTGGATTCGCGACAATTGCAGACAATACAACTTTTTATAGATGGAGTGAAAATGTGCACTACATACCACTTTTTTTATTGCAAACATTTGCTCAATTATCACTAGCATTTCTTGCAGGATATTTTATAAAAAAGTCTTTTTTAGCTCTTGGAACTTATCTTTTTTACTCGCTAGTTATTGAAAATATATTAGCTGGCTATCTTGAAGTAAAGAAAATTATTATTTACAAATATTTACCATTTGAAATATCAGATAGGCTAATTCCAAGACCAGAGTTTAAAATGAACTTACAAAAAATTGTTGCAGAAAAAGTGAACGATATTCCTTTGCACATTGCTTTAACAATAGTGCTAACAACTATTGTGTGGATCATTTGTTTTAAGCATCATCAAAATAAAGATTTATAATCTTTACTTTAATATTTCATCAACTGCTGTTTCAACTGTTGGATATAAAAATTGAAATCCTGCATCATGTATTTTTTTGCATGAAATATCAGAACTTTTTAATACCTCTATACTCATCTCACCCAATACAATTTTTAAAATAAACTTTGGTACAAAAACTGGTACAAAAAAACGACCTCTTATTTTTTTTGCCAGTGCTATATTCAATTTACTGTTGGTTGTAACGCTTGGTGCTACTGCATTATAAACACCATTTAAGTTTTCATTTTCTATAGCTTCAATAAACATTCTACATAAATCATCAATATGTATCCAACTTATTTTTTGTTTACCATTGCCAAGTAATGTTGCAATTCCAAATTTAAGTGGTTTTAAAAATTCTTTTAAAGCACCACCATCTTTTGCCAATACAATACCAATTCTAAGTTTTATCAATCGTTTTTTTAACAATGAAACAGGATGAATACTTTGCTCCCATTGCTTGCAAGTTTCACCTAAAAAATCAGTGTTTGCAGGCTCTTCTTCTTGATATGTTTTATTAGCAATTGGATTAGATGCATACCAACCAATAGCACTAGCATTAATAACTACCTCTACTTTATTTTGTATTTTTTGCAATGCATTAACAATAAGCCTTCCACTATTTACCCTACTCTCTAAAATTTCTTTTTTTCTTTCAACAGACCATCGTTTATCTGCAACACCAGCACCTGCCAGATTAACAATGGCATCAGCTTTTGCAATAGCTATTTCGTCTATAGTTTGTTTATCTGTATCCCAACTAGCATAAGAAATATTGGGATTTGTTGAAGCTGTATTTGCAGTTCTAGTTAAAATGGTAACACTATATCCTTTAACCAATAACATTTCTGTTAATCTTCTACCAACTAAACCTGTGCCACCTGCAATAAGAATATTTTTCATTTGAATTTTTCTGTTGAATTACTAAAACCTTGCCAATTTTGATTTCACATTTTCACCATAAAACACAGATGCGTGCTGGTTAAAATCGCCTGTAGAATCTGTTGTATAAAATTGTCGCTCAACTCCTTTACTACAAAGGGTTTCAATCTCAGGATGTCGTTGTAAATAATCTGCTAAACTATTAGCAACAATTTCTCCTTGTGTAATAATTCTTGTACCAATTGGTGTGTATTCCTTGATTTTATTTAGTAGTAATGGATAATGTGTACAAGCTAATAAAAGAGTATCGATATTAGGGTTTTGTTTGTCAAGTTGATCAATATATTCCTTAACAAAAAAATCTGCTCCTTTGCTATTGTGTTCATTATTTTCAATTAATGGAACCCACATTGGGCAAGCTTGTTGGTGTACCTGAATATCAGGAAAAAATTTATTGATTTCAATTGTATATGAATTTGATTGAACAGTTCCAGTGGTAGCCAATATACCTATGTGCTTCGACTTTGAAAAATTACCAATTATTTCTGCTGTGGGCCTAATAACACCTAACACTCTTTTTGTTTGAGGAATTGTTGGCAAATGTTTTTGCTGAATAGTTCTTAAAGCTTTTGCAGATGCAGTATTGCAAGCTAAAATTACTAAATGACTACCTTGATTAAAAAACCAATCTACACATTCTTTGGTATATTGATGCACTGTATCAAAACTTCTGTTTCCATAAGGTGCACGTGCATTGTCTCCTAAATATGTATAGTTGTATTGAGGAAGTTGTTTAACAATTTCTTTCAAAACAGTTAAACCACCAAAGCCACTATCAAAAACTCCTATAGAACCAGCAGTTTGCATAATTTTTTTTTAAAACGCTTTCCAACCTTGTGCTTCAATATTGTGAGTGCCGCCACCTTTAGTAATAATCTTGCACCCTTCTCCAAGTTCAGCCATATAACCAATCACACTTATTTCTTCACTCAATGTTATTTTATCGTAGTCTTCTTGTTTGATAGTAAAAATGAGTTCGTAGTCCTCGCCACCACTTAATGCACAAACTGTAGCATCTAGCCCAAACTTAAATGCAGCTTGTTTTGCATCGTGATGAATAGGAATTTTATCCTCATATAATCTACAGCCTAAATTGCTTTGCTTGCTAATGTGTAATATCTCGCTACTCAATCCATCACTCACATCCATCATACTGGTTGGCATAATTTCATTAGCTGCTAAAAACTCAATAATATCTTTCCTTGCATCTGGCTTTAGCAACCTACCTACTATATAACTTTCACCTTCTAAATCAGGTTGTATTTGTGGATTTTCAAGATAAATTCTTTTCTCTCTTTCCATTAAAGTTAAACCCAAAAATGCTCCTCCTAAAAAGCCACTTACACAAATCAAATCACCTTTTTGTGCTGTACTTCTTTTAACAAATTTATCTGGAGTAACTTCTCCAATAGCAGTTACAGAAATAATAAATCCTTTTTGAGAAGATGTTGTATCACCACCAACTAAATCAACACCATATTTTTCACAAGCTGCATACACGCCTTCATAAAATTCATCAAGAGCTTCTAGACTAATTTTATTACTTAATGCAATACTCATTGTAATTTGAGTGGGTGTTGCATTCATTGCATAAACATCACTCACATTTACCACAACACTTTTATAGCCCAAATGCTTTAGGGGTGTATACATTAAATCAAAGTGGATGCCTTCAACTAACAAGTCTGTTGTAACAACTGTTTGCTTACCAAAATGATCAATCACAGCAGCATCATCTCCAACTGCAACAACCGTTGAAGCATTTTTTATTTCAAAATTTTTAGTAAGATGGTCTATTAAACCAAATTCTCCTAGTGTTTCTATTTCTGTGCGTTCCATAATTAAATCTCTCCTCCATTTACAATTCTTACAATTTCGTCGTGTATTAAACCATTTGTAGCAATAAGCCCTGGCTGATATGGGTTGTAAGTTTCGCCTTTTAAATTAGTTACTTTTCCACCAGCTTCTTCAACAATAATGAATCCAGCTGCACTATCCCAGGCACTTAGTTTGTGTTCGTAAAACCCATCAAATCTGCCAGCAGCCACCCAACATAAATCAACTGCTGCACTACCTAATCTACGAACTGGAATACCTTTTCTTATAAATTTCTCAAACACTTGCAATGGTCCGTTTTCTTCATCTAAATATGTATAAGGAAAGCCAGTAACCAAACAACTTTTTATCACTTCTGTTCTTGTTGTAACGTGTATTTTTTTATCGTTTAATGTTGCCCCATAACCACGTTGAGCAAAATAAAATTCGTTAATGAAAGGATTATAAACTGCACCCATAATCATTTTACCTGCCTGTTCTAATCCAATGCTAACACAACAAATAGGAATTCCATTGGCGTAATTTACAGTTCCATCAATTGGGTCAATTATCCATTTATACTCACTATCCTGCACAATAGCACCCACTTCTTCACTTAAAATATAATGATCTGGATAATCGGCTTTAATTACATCAATGATAGCTTTTTCACTTTTGTGGTCAACTTCAGTAACCAAATTATTCATTCCCTCTTTATTCGAAATTGTAAAAGCCTTGTCGAAATTTTCTTTGATGATTACTGCTGCAGCTTCAGTGGCTTTAATGAGTGTATTTTTTAACATTTTGCAAATATAAAAGAGAGTGAAAGACCAGACCTCTAAACTTTGCTGTTGTGCCAATTTCTTGCATAAAAAAGGCAGATGTTACCATCTGCCTGTAAACATTTTTAAAAATTACTATGCAAAAGGTATTTTAACAACCTTAGCTTTTACAAGATTATTTCTAATGTCAATATAAATGTCTGTATCAATGCTTGAATGCTCAATAGCAACATAACCAAGTCCTACAGCTTTATTTAAACTAGGGCTTTGTGTGCCACTACAAACTTTTCCTATGGTGTTCCCATCTGCATCTTTAATTAAGTAATCGTGACGAGGAATGCCTCTGTCAATCATTTCAAAACCAACTAGTTTACGTTTTACACCATCAGCTTTTTGCTGCTCAAAAATGGCTTTCGATGTAAAGTCTTTTGTAAATTTAGTTATCCAACCCAAACCTGCCTCAAGTGGAGAAGTAGTATCATCTATATCATTGCCATATAAGCAAAAACCCATTTCTAATCTTAGTGTATCTCTTGCTCCCAAACCAATTGGTTTAATATTGTATGCTTTTCCAGCTTCAAAAATGGCATCCCAAATTTTATTAGCATTATCATTTTCATCTCTAAAATAAATCTCCACACCACCAGCACCAGTATAGCCTGTAGCACTAATTAAAACATTTTCAACTCCCGCAAAAACACCTTTGGTAAAAGTGTAATATTTCAAATTCATAATATCCATATCTGTTAATGTTTGCAGGGCTTTTGTTGCATTAGGTCCTTGAATAGCTAACAAACAGGTTTTATCGCTCACATTATGCATTTCAACATTAGCATTATTGTGTTTACTAATCCAGTTCCAATCCTTTTCAATATTGCTAGCATTTACAACCAGCATATACACTTTGTTCTCTTCAATACAATACACCAACAAATCATCAACAATGCCTCCATTTTCGTTAGGCAAACAACTGTATTGTGCTTTTCCATCAGTTAATTTACTAGCATCATTACTTGTTACACGTTGAATTAAATCCAAAGCACCATCACCTTTTAAAATAAATTCGCCCATATGGCTCACATCAAAAACACCCACACTATTTCTAACAGCAAAATGCTCATCGTTAATTCCTGTATAACTAATGGGCATATTATATCCTGCAAATTCAGCCATTTTAGCCCCAAGTTCAATGTGTTTGTGTGTGAAAGGTGTATTTTTCATTGTGTTTAATTGTAAAATTTGATGATAATAATGAAACTGAAATAAGCAAGGTAGGTGCAGCACAAGTTCATTCCTTTATATTTGCCGTCATTAAAAACGCAAATATAAACGGTTGTTAGTTTTAATGTTTTTTTATTGAAAATAAAACAGCCCAATTACTAAATTATATGATGACTTCTGCTGAAATACGACAAGCATATTTAGATTTTTTTAAGAGTAAAGGACACCAAATTGTTCCTTCTGCTCCAATTGTGGTAAAAAATGATCCAACATTATTGTTTACTAATGCTGGAATGAATCAGTTTAAAGATTATTTCTTAGGAAATGGAACGCCATCAAATCCACGAATTGCCGACACACAAAAATGTTTACGTGTAAGTGGTAAACACAATGATTTGGAAGAAGTGGGTGTAGATACTTATCATCATACCATGTTTGAAATGCTGGGCAACTGGAGTTTTGGTGATTATTTTAAAAAAGAAGCCATTGCTTGGAGTTGGGAGCTTTTGACAGAGGTATATAAATTAGATAAAAGTAGATTATATGTAACTGTTTTTGAAGGTGATGAAAAAGAAGGCTTGCCACCAAGTTCAATTGCATTGGCAGAATGGAAAAAACTTGTTGCAGAAGACCATATTGTATTTGGCAATAAAAAAGACAATTTTTGGGAAATGGGCGATACAGGTCCTTGTGGCCCTTGCACAGAAATACACGTGGATATGAGACCTAACAATGAAAGAGCATTGATTGAAGGTAGAGATTTGGTGAACAAAGACCACCCACAAGTAATTGAAATTTGGAATAATGTGTTTATGCAGTTCAATCGTTTAAAAGATGGAACACTGCAACCATTACCTGCACAACACGTTGATACAGGAATGGGATTTGAAAGATTGGTGCGAGTAATACAAGGAAAATCTAGCAACTACGATACAGATGTTTTTACAGGCACTATTGGTGCTGTAGAAAATATTACCAATAAAAAATATGATTACAGCGATAGCAAACAAGCTATTGCTTTCAGGGTTTTAGCAGACCATATTCGTGCCATAGCATTTACCATTGCAGATGGACAATTACCTAGCAATACAGGTGCTGGCTATGTTATTAGAAGAATTTTGCGTAGAGCTGTTCGTTACTATTATTCTTACTTAGATTATAAACAACCCTTGTTACATCAGTTACTGCCATTGCTTGCTACACAATTTGAAAATGTTTTCCCTGAATTAAAAGCACAGTTGGATTTTGTGAGTAAAGTGGTAAAAGAAGAGGAAGACGCTTTTTTAAGAACACTAGATAAGGGACTTAAAAGAATTGATGACATTATCGCAAGAGTTGAGAATAAAACAATTGCAGGTAAAGATGCCTTTGAATTATTTGATACTTATGGCTTTCCTATTGATTTAACCAGGTTAATTGCACAAGAAAATAATTTGCTTGTTGATGAAGTTGGGTTTGAAGCTGCTTTAAAAGAGCAAAAAGATAGAAGCCGTGCAGCAACTGCAATAGATGCAGGAGATTGGGTTGTTCTTGATACTGTAAATGAAACTCCTTTTGTTGGTTACACACAATTTGAAACAAATACCAAAATTTGCCAATACAGAAAAGTAACAAGCAAAGGCAAAGAGCAATTTCAAATTGTTTTAGCACAAACACCTTTTTATGCAGAAAGTGGTGGACAGGTTGGTGATAAAGGAAAATTAGTAGTTGGGCATCACGAATTGGAAGTTGTTGATACAAAAAAAGAAAATGGGTTAACCATTCATTTTGTAGAAACATTACCTGAAGATATAGACTTAACAAAAGATGTGACTGCTACTGTAAATACAGCAACAAGAATAGAAACATCAAGCAATCACTCAGCTACTCACCTCTTACACGCTGCATTACGCAAGGTTTTAGGAACTCACGTTGCACAAAAAGGTAGTTTGGTAAACGATGAACAATTGCGTTTCGACTTCTCTCATTTTGCAAAAGTGACTGATGAAGAAATTGCACAAGTTGAAGCTATTGTGAATGAGAAAATAAGAGAGAATATTCCTGTTGTTATAAAAGAAATGAATAAAGATGAAGCTGTGGCTTTAGGTGCAATGGCTTTGTTTGGAGAGAAATATGGCGATGTGGTACGAGTGGTGATAATGGATGCGAAATATAGCATTGAACTTTGTGGTGGTACACATATTGGCAGCACAGGAGAATTAGGCTTCTTTAAAATAAAAGCTGAAAGTGCTGTGGCTGCTGGTGTTCGCAGAATTGAAGCTGTAAGTGGCAAAGCTTGTGAGACTTACATTAACCAAACATTCGTGGATATTAGTGCTATTCGTGGCTTGTACAATAACCCTAAAGAATTAATCAAACAAATTGAAAATTCAATAGCAGAAACCAAAGAACTTAAAAAGAAAATTGAAAGCTTAGAAGCCAAACAATTAGTTGCTGTAAAAGCTGAATTACTTACACAAGTTGAAACTATCAATGGCAGTTCATTTATTGGTAAAGTACTGGAATTAAGTAATGCAGATGGCTTGAAAAAATTAGCAAGCGAATTAATTGCAACAAATGATGTTGTGGTATTTGCTGCTAACATTGGTGGCAAAGCAAGTGTTGCCATTGCATTGTCTGAACGCCTTGTTAATAAAGGATTTGAAGTCCCAAAAATTATTAAAGAACACATCACACCAATTATCAAAGGTGGTGGTGGTGGACAAAAGAATCTTGCTACTGCTGGTGGACAAGATGCAAGCAATTTAAATAAAGTAATTGAAGTAGTAAAGGGTTTACTATAAAATAATTCTATGTATCTTTTAGCTAGGTTTTGTTTTATTGCTGTTCTAGTATTAAGCATTTGTTCGTCAAAAGCACAGTCACTAGAAGAGAGTTTAATAAACCACGATTCCATTAAAAAAATTGTTTACACACTTTCTGCTGATAGTTTTAATGGGAGATTCACAGGTACTTTCGAAAATGCCAAAGCAGCAGCGTTTATTGCAGAAGAATTTAAAAAAAGTGGCTTAAAAAAAGTCTCTTTCTTAGTTGATTATTATGATGAGGTTGATACTAAAGGTAATAATGTTGTTGGTATTCTCAAGGGCAAAAGCAAACCAAATGAATTCGTTATTTTTTCTTGTCATTATGACCATATTGGAACGCTAAGGAGTAATCCATATCCATTTTTAGATAAGTCATCCATTGAGGAAAAAGCAACTGATTCTATTTTTAATGGTGCCAACGATAATGCTTCTGGTGTTAGTGCTGTTATCAGTCTAGCAAAATATTATGCATCAATAAACGACAACCAAAGAAGCATATTGTTTATAGCATTTACTGGTGAAGAGTTGGGCTTGTTAGGTTCAAAACATTTTGCAAAAATATTGAATCCAGATTCTGTAATAGCAGTTATCAACTTTGATATGATAGGTAGAAGTTACAACAACAGAAAAAGACCTTTTATTACAGGTTCAATTTATTCGAATCTTAGACAAATAATTAATAAGTCTTTGTCAGATTATGATAATACTAAATATGGGAAAAATTATTTTAGAGGAGATCAATCAGTAAGAGAAGCATTATTTTACAGATTAGATAATTTTTGGTTTGCGATAAATGGCATTCCTGCCCATACTGTTATGTGCACACTACCTGATGATAAATTTTATCATCAACTTAAAGATGAGGCTTCTACTTTGGATTACACTTTAATATATGAGACAGTAAAAGCCGTTGCTATTGGGTGCAATGGTATAGTTGAAAATACTATTACGCCTTATAGGTTGAACAAAAAAGATTTAAGAAAATTTTAGATTGATAAACTTTTCCTAATAATCAAAATAGAAAAACAAGAAATTAACCAATATTAAATAATATTGCCACAATTATGGCAGAGCAAGAACTACAATCGAATAATATGAATCGTCCAACACTATCTGTTGTGGTGCTTTGCTATCGTGCAGGTGAAAGTGCAATTAGTTTTACTAACAAACTAGAAAATCATCTTAATAGTTTTGAACCCAACTTTCAGTTGGTTTTGGTAGGCAATTATCTTGTGGGTTCTGATGATAAAACAGGTGATATTATTTTAGAACTTGCAAAAAAAGATGAAAAAATAAAACCTATCATCAAACCAAAAGAAGGAATGATGGGTTGGGATATGAGAATGGGAATGGAGGCAGCCGATGGAGATTATATTTGTGTAATTGATGGTGATGGTCAGTTCCCAATTGATAGTATTGAAAAAGCCTACAAGCTCATTCTTGAAAAGGATGTTGATCTTGTGAAAACCTTTAGAGAAGCACGTTACGATGGCATATATAGAAAATTCATCTCTTTTTGGTACAATGTTTTATTCAGAATTTTATTTCCAGGACTGAATAGTAGAGATATTAATTCCAAACCAAAAATTATTAAAAGAGAGGCTTTCAAAAAATTGAATCTTCATTCTAACGATTGGTTTGCAGATGCCGAAATTATGCTTGAAGTAAGAAGATTGAAATTAAGTTTTGCAGAGTTTCCTGTTATTTTCAGTCAAATAAAAGACAGACGTTCTTTTGTAAAAGTGTCTGCCATTTTAGAGTTTATGAAAAACCTGATTACTTATCGTTTTAGAAAAAATGGATAATCAAAAACAAGTTTTAGTTACTGGTGCTAGCAGCATTTTAATGCAGCAAACCTGTGCTAAATTACTTAATAAAGGTTTTGAGTTTACCGGCATTTCTCGTTCTAAAAAAAATATAAATCCCTCCATTTATACCAGCTGGATTGCAGCAGATTTAGCCACCAATATTGATACTGTTGATTTAGCTAAATACAATTCCATTATTCACGCAGCTGCTTGCACTCACGGTTTTTCGTATAAGGATTATGCTACAATCAATGTTGATGCTACAAACGCCTTAGTTGCAAAAGCAAAGCAGCAAGGCGTTTCAAATTTTATTTACATTAGTTCAAGAACAGCAGTTAAAGGTGGTGGTTGGTATGCAGCAACTAAACTTGAAGCTGAAAATATTATTCTTAAAAACTTTCCTAATGCATTAATTATTCGTCCTGCAGAAGTTTATGGAGGAACAAAACAAGAAGGTATTGATGCTTTTATTGAGCAAGTAAAAACTAAGAAATTTATAGTTTATCCATCAGGTGTAAAAGATAAAATGTATCCCATTAGTTTAGATGATGCAACAACAATGATGGCAAACTCAATTGCCAATAATGAACAAGGAATTAATTATGTGAATGGGCCAGAAGGATTTACTTTAAAGGAATTCTTACAGGCAATTAGCAAGTCATTAAATAAGCAAAACACACTGATTCCTATTCATTCAATGTTTATAGAATTGATTTGTTTTAAACAGCAATTTTTCAAACTGCCCATTGGCGTTTATCCAGATCAAATGAAAAGATTAAAAGTAAAAAAAGAACATCATATTCCTCCTTCATTTGTTAAAAAAATTACTGAAAATATTTTTTAGAACCTATTAATGCAATAGAAGTTGCTAAATATTATTCTAACCACATAGAATACTGTAAAATTCTCTAAAACCATTGCTAGGTATTGCTTGGGCGTTAATGATTTTTTTTTGAATTATTTTTTTAATTTAATTCTACTAATTCTCAAGAAACTCCATTTCATCATAAGTTCATAAGAAGGGAGGCTGTTTTATAAAAACAGCCTCCCTTTAATACAATAATTTTTATCTTAATTAGAATGTCATAGAGCCATTTGCTTGATAGGTGTATCTAAAATTAAAATAGCGTTGTTCACCCAGTTTTATTGCATCTGGTGCAGTTGTTGCAGGAGTCGTGCCTCCTTTGTAATAATTTGTAATTTCCATTTTTGCATATTTACCACTAGCTGTTCTAATCATTAAAACTCTACCAGGAATTGGCGTAATTAAATTATTAGCTCCATCATAAACATACCATCCTTTATTGCTACCAGTTCTTATTGCATAAACAGGAGCTGCATCAGTTCTAAAAGTAGAATCTGTAGAAACTGCAGCTACATCTGCAAATAAACCAACTTGTACATAAGCACCACCTGCACCAGGACCACTTGTACCACTGTTTGTTAAAATAGTTGTTCCTCTAAAAGCAATATCCCATTTAGTTGTAGCACTATCAGTATTTGCTATTAACTGGCCAGTTTCTATACTAAAAAATTTGAATTTACCAGAACCATAAGGTTGTCCAGAAACTGGGTCAATTCCCACGATTGTATCTCCAGGTAAATTTTGAACTGTAGTAATACTACCTTGTGTAAACACTTTAAAGGTGCCATTATTTGTAGTATCAACTGATGCTGTATCGTCTTTTTTACAAGAAGATACAGTTAGCATTACAAACAATGCACCCATCATAATTTTCGTAGCTGTTTTTTTCATTTTACTTGCTTTTTTTGTTTTTAAATTGATAATTGATTGTTATATAAAAGTTACGCCCAATCATATTGGGCAAATTATTTGCATCGGCATAATTAAAAATATTATCGCAACCAGTTTGTAAACTAAATCCATTATTAAACTGCTTGCCTAGTGTTACATTAAATTGAACAAAACCTGCAGCAAACTCATCATTAGTGTTATAAACTCCATTACCATCTTTATCGCTAACAGCCCATTTACTTCTATAAATGGCTCTTGTATTTATGAAGTAGTTATTTTTTTCGTATAGCAATTTAATATTTGCCATATGCCTGCTTCTGTTGGGCAAACCATAGTATTCATTAATATTCATTTTACGAGCAATTCCACTAGCATCCTTAGTGTAAACTATTCCTTTTTTAATATCTTCTACTTGTTGTTTATCGGCAGTAAATAATAATTGATAACCAGATGTTAAAGTAAAATGATTGTAAAATTTACATCCAAAGTTCAAGTCTACTCCTTGCGTGTAAGCATTGTTAACATTAAGGTAGCTAAAAATTTGTGCTCCATTTTTATAGTTGGCTACCAATCTGCTATCAATTAAATTTTCAATATCATTTCTAAAAATATTAAAGCCAACAAAACTTTGAGTGCTTAATGAAAGTTTACCACCAACATTAATTCCTGTAGAAAATTCAGGCTTTAGTGCTATTAAGTTGTAATAATCATTTTCATAAGATGCTATTTGACCCATTTGGGCTAAGTGGCTAATTTGTGTTTGAGCTTCTAACACACCAAAAACACTATAACTGCCTGCTGCAGTATTTGTAAAATTCAAATAAAGCTGTCTAAAATCTGGGGCTTTAAAACCACGGCCAATACTGGCGTTTAAACTTAATTTATTAGATGCTTGAAGGTGCATTGCCAATTTAGGAGAAAAGGCTGAGGCATAAATTTCATTTTTATCGTATCTAAAGCCACTAATAAAAGTTATTTTATCAGATGCCTTGAATTCGTTTTGAATAAATCCGTATGCAACTGAACTTCGTTTTGCATTTTCTTGATTATCGTATCTAGAACTTCTAACACTTTCTGCTAAATAACCTCCACCAATATTTAGTGATAATTTATCATTTAAAGTCCAGTCTGTTTGGTTTTCAGCTCTATAAAATTGCTGAATAAATAAATCATTATATGCACTACTAGTGGTGTTTAAGTCTTGTGTAGATTTAAAATATGAGTGATACAATCTTACACTAGAAGTTACTTTTTTACTAAACTGGTGTGTTAAAACTGGGCTAAGATTAAAGTCGTTGTGTACTTCTTTTCCTTCAGAATAAACTGTGCTGCCAGTATTGGTTACTGCAATTAAATTGGTGATATTTTCGTAACCATATCTAGCTCCAATTCTCAACTTAGTTCTATTAGAAAATGGATAACTAATTTGTAATTGGTTTGTTAGTCTTGTTAAAGGAGCAACAGTTCTTTCCACAGAATTGGGACGTGTTGAATATCCATCTGTTGAATATCTATCTACAAAAGTTTGTACCATTAATTTTTTAAACTTTGTAGCAGCAGAAAAATTTGCATCAATAGTGTTATAAGTGCCATACCTAAGCGACGCAGCATAATTGTCTTTTACAGGTTGTTTTGTAATGATATTAATTACACCTGCCATAGCTTCACTACCATATAAACTAGATGAAGGTCCTTTTACTATTTCAATTTTTTGAATATTACCTACTGTAATTCTGTTTAAATCTAAAACACCAGCAGTTCTACCAATGAAAGGTTCGCCATTTAAAAGTATCAAAGTATAATCAGGACTTAAGCCTTGCATTTGAACTCCAGTACCAAAACCTGCTGTTAAAAAAAGCCCAGCTTGCTCATTAAGCACATCATTTAATCTTAATGAAGCAGCTTGTTTTATAGTTTTTTCTGAAATAATATTTACAGGCACTGCACTATTGCCTAATTTCCTTTCTGTTCTTGTAGCAGTAACAACCAATTCATTCAGGTTATTAAATGTGGTATCTTTTTGTGAAAAAACAGTATTGTTTATAACAATTGATAAAAATATGTAGAGGGTTAATTTTCTCATTGGTTTTATATACTGCAAAATTCATCGTACAGTTTTTCATTATTGCCACAGAATTGTCATACTTTGTTAAACTGACTAATATCATATTTTGATTTCCTCATTTAATAAGTTTTATTTAACTGAAATTAAAGTTTCTATTTCCTTTACTTTTGAAATTCTATAAAATTAAACGCTGTTTATGTCAACTAAGATTAAGCCCCAACAAGCTACTACATCTATCGAAAAATCAAATGCTGCATTAATAATTAACGATAAACAAGCATTGTTGATAACATTGGCTATTGCTTGTATAAGTTATGTTTTTTCTTATTTCTACACTTCATTTTATCAGGGAGAGGAAGGTGCACAGTACATGAATGCTTTGGCTTTCTGGCACAACAAAAATTTAGTTTTAGGTAACTGGCCAAAAACTGGCTGGAAAATTCTTTATGCCCCCATTGTACTTTTGGGAAAACAGGGTACACTCATTGCAAACTGTTTATTCTCGGCATTTTCTGGCTTTTTTGCATATAAACTAGCGTCCAAAATTTGTGAAAATAAAACAGTACTACCATTCATTTTTTTAATAAGCCAAACACTTTGGTTTATACTGGCGTATAAGTTTTATAGCGAAATACCAACAGCTTTCTTTTTAGTGTTGGCTGTTTATTTATTCTATTGCGAAAAATATATTGGCTTTGCTTTGTGTGCCTCATTTGTATTACTTCTGCGTCAAGAGTTTGTATTTGTGTTCCCATATTTTGTTTTTTTATTACTAAAAAGAAAACAATGGATTTCGTTTTTACTATTAGGTACATTTCCTTTATTAAATAACATTTGGGGTTGGCAAGCAACTGGTGATATGCTTTATCTTTTAAATGAAAGTAAACGTTACGCCGATTCAATTAAAAACTCATATCCTCGTCAGGGATTTGATCATTATTTTACAATGAGTGGGGCTATTTATAGCATTGTTGTGGTAACATTAGTTGTTGCTTACATTGCTCAGGCTGTAACCAAACAAATAAAAAAAGTTGAGTATGCTATTTTAGTTCCTGCATTGGGTTTCTTTTTAGTGCATTGCTTGTTTAACTTACAAGCATACCCAATATTAACAAGTACTGGTGGTAACTTAAGATACTTGCTTGTTGTATCTCCCTTAATGGCAGTATTGGCTGCAAAAGCTATTGATAATATGCAATTCATTAACAAAAAAGCAGCAATGCTATTGTTGTTGGTTCCTCTATTTTGTATGACAGCTGCTTATATGACATTCCCTCACAACTGGGTGGTGATGAATACTGAATCTGGCGAAAGAGATATGTTTCCTGTACTGCTTTGTATTATGATTATTCTAATTCTATTATTTATAAAAAATCAAGCAACACTTGTAAAATCAATTGCATTAACAAGTGTTTTATCAATGCTTATTTACATACGCCCCAAAGAACTTTGCTGCGATGAAAATTTTGAACAAAAGAAAATTACAGATTATATAGTTGAATCAGGGCTTATTAAAAAACCAATTATGCAACAACTAGCATTAATGGATTTCTTTTATGGCAAAAACAAATGGGATTATCCTGCTGGCTGCACAGGAATTAGTGGCGATAGTAGTTTAGACAAAGCAAAGGTTGGCTCTATTATTATTTGGGATACTCATTATGCTACAAAATATGGCAAAGTAGAGTTTACATACTTTCAAAAAAATCCTACCAAATACAAGATGCTAAAAGAGTTTAGAAGTGAGGACAATACTTTTGCAGCTTTAGTTTTAGAAAAAATTCAATAATTTACCTTCGTAATTTTACATATATACCAAAGTAAATAGAATACAAAAAATAGTTGCATAAACAACTTGTTTGTATATTTGATTTCTAAATTAATTTTATGCAAGAAGCATATATTGTTGCAGGTTATAGAACAGCAGTAACAAAGAGCAAAAAAGGAGGATTTCGTTTTTTTAGACCCGATGATTTAGCAGTTGAAGTAATTAAAGGATTAACTGCCACTATTCCACAACTTGATACCAAAAGAATTGATGATGTAATTGTGGGCAATGCTGTGCCAGAAGCTGAACAAGGTTTACAGTTTGGAAGAATCATAGCTGCAAAGGCTTTAGGTATTGAAGTTGCAGGCATTACCATTAATAGATATTGTGCTAGTGGTTTAGAGAGTATAGCAATGGCAACTGCAAAAATTAGAACAGGAATGGCAGATTGCATTATTGCTGGTGGAACTGAAAGTATGAGCCTTGTGCCAACTGCAGGTTGGAAAACAGTACCAAGTTACAGCATTGCTAAAGATGAACCTGATTATTATTTAAGTATGGGTTTAACTGCCGAAGCTGTTGCAAAAGAATACAATGTAAATAGGGAACAGCAAGATGAATTTGCATATCATTCTCATCAAAAAGCAATGCACGCCATAGCCAATGGAAATTTTAAAAATGGTATTTTACCCATAAACATTGAAGAGGTTTACTTAAACGAAAAAGGTAAAAAAGCAACAAGAAATTATATTGTTGATACAGACGAGGGTGTTCGTGCAGATACAAGCTTAGAAGGTTTAGCCAAATTAAAACCAGCATTTGCACAAGGTGGCTGCGTTACAGCAGGCAATAGCTCACAAACTAGTGATGGTGCAGCTTTTGTAATTGTAATGAGCGAAAAAATGATGAATGAATTGCAACTACAGCCAATTGGTAGATTAGTAAATTGTGCTGTTGCAGGTGTAGAACCAAGAATAATGGGTATTGGCCCTGTTGCTGCTATACCAAAGGTTTTAAAACAAGCAGCAATGAGTTTAAATGATATTGATTTAATAGAATTAAATGAGGCGTTTGCATCTCAATCTATTGCTGTCATAAATGAACTTGGATTGAATAAAAATATTGTGAATATTAATGGAGGAGCTATTGCATTAGGACATCCACTAGGTTGCACTGGTTGCAAGTTAACTGTTCAAATATTAAATGATTTACAAAGGCTAAATAAAAAATATGGAATTGTGTCTGCCTGTGTTGGTGGTGGGCAGGGCATTGCAGGAATTATTGAAAGGATGTAAAATATTAATTAAACAAAAAGACCTTGAAGTGTTTCCTCAAGGTCTTTTTTAATAAAGTGATATGCTTAAAATTTGTCCTAAATGCAAAGAGTACTTTGAGTGTAGTATAAATGATATTTCAAAATGTCAATGCTTTAATATCACAATAAATGCCGATGATTTAGCACTAATAAAACAAGATTTCGATGATTGTTTGTGTGGCGAATGTTTAAAAAAAGTAGCTATTAAAACACATAACCAACCCTAATACAAAACTCATAATTAAACAAAGTTTTTGTATATGGAATCATTCCATCATAAAGTTTAGAATTGTACGTTGTATAGCCATATTTCTCGCCAGATACCTTTCTTAATCCTAAAGCTGTAGAATATTCAATTGCAAAATGACCATTAATATTTTGATGACCATAGTGAATCATATAATCAGTAATTTTTTCTACCTCACTTTTTGATGCTCCTGTATAAATAACATTATTAAATGCAATTGAAGAATAAACAGCACCAGGTGATGTAAACTTATACTTGTAACTATTATACGAAAAGCCAATATAAGAACCATCTAAAGCATCATCATCTAAATAAAATTTGGGTTCGATTGAGAGCATAGTACCCATTTCTGCTTTTCTTCTTTCAAAACTATAAATATCTTCACCATAATCTGAAGTTGGAGCAACATCTGACCAAGGATATGTTCCATAACCACTACTGCTACTACTCATTTGTGATGCTTTGGCAAATGCTGTTCTAATGTAATTTTGACTAGTTAAACCTATTGAAGCTTGTAGGCCAATACTTGGAGTTAATTTTCTTTCATAAATTATTGGCACTTGGCCTACAAAAATTCCAGTTGGTGCAACCTTAATAATATTATTAGCATCTACTTTTTTCTTTTTTGAAGTATAACTACCTCCTTTATTTTTTTCACCTGCAAAAATGATTGTTACGGTAGAGTCCGATTTTTGTGCCTTAGCAAAAAGGCTAACAAATAAACATAATACCATACCAATTTTTAGAAATAGTTTACTCATTTTGTTAGTTTTCTGCGAATGTAGCTTTTATTTGTAATCACTAAATTCAAAAAATGAAAAAAATAACTGCGACAATCTGTTTTTTAGCATTTAGCTTAATAGCACAGTCACAAAAAGCAATCATCACTTGGGGTACTGAAAGTAAAAAGGAATCGGCTTTTGGAGGGTTGATAATGGGTGATAATGGTGAAATGCTCAAACTATCTTATGAGTATAAGGGAGGTGGTATGTTTGGTGGCAAACAAACAGTAATACCAAGTATTACAAAGTATGATACACGCTTTAACGAGCAAAAATCAAACACGTTTACCGTAGATGAGAAAGGCATTAGAATGAATGGTTTTTTGCGTGTTAAAAACTTGGTTTACTTAATGAGCAGCAAATATGATAAAGACTCAAAAAGTACCAATTATATGGCACAACCAATAAATGTATCAACCTTAAACCCTGAAGGTGCATTAATTAATTTTGGTTCTTTTGATGCTACGAGTGGAGGTTTTTTTAGTGGTGGAGCAACAGAATCTACAGTAAAATTCATACAATCAAAAGATAGCAGTAAACTTTTAGTTTTTGCGTTAACCCCATATAATAAAAAAGAAAACGAAAAATATTATATGGCTGTTTATGATGATAATATGAAGAAGATTTGGGAAAAAACTGTAGAGCTTCCTTACCTTGATAAATTCGTTGTAATGAACGATTATTTTGTTACTAATAAAGGAGAGGTAGGCTTATTATTTAAGCATTACGATCAAGAAGTGAAAAAAGAATCCATCAAAATAGATGGGGAAAGAGTACCTGCATATAAAACTAAATTATTAATATATAACAACACAACAGCAACTCCACCAGAAATTGTATTAAACGTAAATAATAAATTTGTAAATAATTTAAATCTAACTACTGATGCAACAGATAATCTTACATTATTTGGTTTGTATAAAACTAAAGAAAGTGGACATGTAACTGGTTATTTCATAACATCAATTGATAGAAAAACCAATGTTGTTTCACTTAAAAAAATGGAAGATTTTCCACTTGCTTTATTAGAGTTGGTTGATGAAGATGACCAAGCAAGTAAAAAAGAAAAAGACCCAGGATTACAAGTTTTTTTTGGGTTAAAAGATGTACTAGAAAGAGACAATGGTAGTTTAGATTACGTTTTAGAGTTTTATAGAAAAATAGAACATACATCAACTAGTCAAAGAGGTTCTTTTAGTACTACAAGCACATATTATACTTATGAATATGGTGATGTCATTGATATCAATATAACGCCAAATGGCAAAACAACATTTGTTCGTGTTCCTAAAATGCAATACACAAGGGACTGGTGGTCGGCTAGCAGTTTTATAGCTTTAACTGTAAAAAACAAACTATATCTGTTTTATAATGATGATAAGGACAATATTGTGAGAGACTTAACAAAAAAACCAGAAAGATGTACTCGTTTTGGTAAAAGTACATTTACTATGACTACAATTGATGAAAAAGGTGAATTTACAAGAGAAGAGTTATTTAGCAACAAGGATATGGATTTAACAAATTGTACTACTTATTGCAAAAGATTAAGCAAAAACAAAATCAACCTTTACGCTCAAAAAATCGATGCACTTTCCGCATCAAAAGATATGTTGGGTTGTTTAGAAATAAAATAATCATATTAAATATTTTACTATAAAAGGCTGTCTCGTAATTAGAGACAGCCTTTTTACATTGAATCAATTTTTAGTTTCATAAACTTTTAAATTAACTAAAATACCATACAATAATTCAGAACTTCAATGCCCAATTTACATATTACAACAACTATAATTTTTACACAATTCTATATCATACTATAAATCGTTTGCGTAAATTTTAAATTGGGTTTTAATTACATTTAAAAGCTTACATTTACCTTTCACCACTAATAATTTTGTAAAGCTATATGAGTAAGAAACAAATCATCTTCGACTTAGTTCCTCAACAAGGAATTCTTCCATTGTATTTTAATAAAGATACAGAAGTAAGCATTGAAATTTTAAGAGCATTATATCGTGCAGGTGTAAAATCTGTTGAATACACCAATCGTGGCGAAGCAGCATTAACCAATTTTGCAGCAATGAAAAAAGTGTGTGAAGCCGAAATGAAAGATATGTACTTAGGGGTTGGTACCATAAAAAATGGTGAAATGGCTCAACAATTTGTTGATGTGGGTGCCGATTATTTAATTAGCCCAGGATTAGTAGAAAGTGTTGCTGCTGTAGCAGACAAAAATGATATGCTTTGGGTACCAGGTTGTATGACACCCACAGAAATCATTAAAGCAGAAACTTTGGGTGCAAAGTTTATTAAGCTATTTCCTGGCAACTTACTTGGTCCTGATTTTATGAGTGGTATTAAAGAACTTTTTCAAGGATTAAAATTTATGCCTACAGGTGGCGTTGATACTACAAAAGAAAACCTAAGTGGGTGGTTTAAAAGTGGAGTTTGTGCTGTGGGAATGGGAAGCAAACTAATTAGTAAAACATTAATGGAAGCCAAAGATTATGCTGCTATTGAAAGAGATACAAAAGCAGTAATTGAAACCATAAACTCTATTAGAGGATAGTTTATGTTTTATGGATTAATAGTTGTGATTAAACATTTTATTATCTTGACTATTAACCTTAAACCATAAACTTTAAACTAAAATAACGATGAACAAAGCCATAGGAAAATATCGCTGGACGATTTGCAGTCTAGTGTTTTTCGCAACAACAGTTAACTACCTTGATAGGGCAGTAATTAGTTTACTAAAACCTTATATTGCTGAAGATTTTCATTGGGATAAAGTTGCAGAAGCTGCAAACTATGCTAATATAGAGATTGCATTTAAAATTGCTTATGCATTTGGTATGCTTGGTGCCGGCAGATTCATTGATAAAATGGGTACCAAAATTGGATATGCCATAGCTACAGCACTTTGGAGCATTGCTGCTATTTGCCATGCCTTTGCAACTGGTGTGGGAGGATTTAGCATTGCTAGAATTTTTTTAGGAGTAACCGAAGCTGGAAATTTTCCTGCTGCTATTAAAGCAACAGCTGAGTGGTTTCCTAAAAAAGAACGTGCATTAGCAACAGGAATTTTTAATAGTGGCTCAAATATTGGAGCCATTATAGCCCCACTTACTGTTCCATTTATAGCAACAACCTGGGGTTGGCAATGGGCGTTTATTTTAACTGGTGCAATTGGTTTTATTTGGTTGGTTTTATGGTTTATTTACTACGAAGTTCCAAGTAAACAAGCTCGTTTATCTCAAGCAGAATTCGATTATATTCATAGTGATAAAGATGAAGTGCAAGAGGATAACAGTCCTAAACTTTCTTGGGGTAAATTATTAACCTTTAAACAAACTTGGGCATTTGCAATTGGTAAATTTTTAACAGATCCTATTTGGTGGTTTTATCTTTTCTGGTTGCCAGATTTCCTAAAAAAACAGTATCATTTAACCAATGAAGGTGTTGCTTTTCCAACAGCATTAGTTTACATAATTGCAAGTTTTGGAAGCATTTTTGGTGGCTACTTACCAATGAAATTAATGGATAAAGGGATGCCTGTTTTTAAAGCACGTAAAACAAGTATGTTAATTTATGCCTTTTGTGTTACACCCATTGTATTTGCTCAATTAGCAGGCAGTGTACATATGTGGTTGGCAGTTTTGGTAATAGGTTTTGCAGCTGCTGCACACCAAGCTTGGAGTGCTAATATTTTTACAACAGTAAGTGATATGTTTCCTAAAAAATCAACTGCATCAGTTACGGGAATTGGTGGTTTGTTTGGTGGATTAGGAGGCATTCTTTTATCTGCATTAGTTCAAAAAAGAATGTTTGTTTATTATGAAAGTATAGGGCAAATTCAAACTGCTTATTATATAATGTTCTTTATATGTGGTGCTGCTTACTTAACAGGATGGTTAATTATGCATTTATTAGTGCCTAAAATGAAAAGAGTGGAAGCCTAATTAATTTTATACTTAAAAGTATAAAGGCGAACAAAATTGTTCGCCTTTTTTTAAACTATTTTTCTCCTGCCATTTCCATCACAATATTCCATTCTTGTTCTGTAACAGGCTGCACTGATAATCTTCCTAGTCTTACTAGAGCCATATTTTGCAAGCGTTCGTCTGCTTTAATTTGTGCAAGACTAACAGGCTTTTTTAATTTTTTGTGTGGCTTAACATCTACAACAACCCAAGCATCTTCCTCTGTTGTTGGGTCTTGATAAGCTTCTTTAACTAGTTTCGCAATACCTACAATTTCTAATCCTTCATTGCTATGATACCAAAAAAGCAAATCGCCTTTTTTCATTGCCCTTAAATTGTTTCTTGCAGCATAATTTCTTACACCGTCCCAAAAAGTAACTTTATCTTTTTCAAACTGTTCCCAACTGTATTTAAAAGGTTCTGATTTTATTAACCAATAATTCATAATTTTTTATTGTACGATTTTAGAAGTATGAAGTACGAAGTAAAACAAATAACTACTTTGAAAATTGTCACTAAATTATTCAGCATCCATTGCTAATACTTCTACTAAATGCAAAATTTTTAAATCTTTATTTTGATGTTGTATGCAACCATCAATGTGCATTAAACAACTCATATCTGTGCTAATAATATACTCAGCATTTGTAGCACTAGCATTAACAATTTTTTGGTCAGCCATTGCCACACTTATTGGCTCAAATTTTACAGCAAAAGTACCCCCAAAACCACAGCAAGTTTCAGTATCATTCATTTCAATTAATTCCAATCCCTTAACATTTCTAAGCAGTTTTCTGGGTTCTTCTTTAATACCACATTCTCTTAGTGCTGCACAACTATCATGATAAGTTACTTTAGCATTAAATGTTGCACCAATATCTTCTATCTTCAATACATTAACTAAAAAATCACTTATTTCATATACCCTATTTGATAGCCTACCAACACTATCTTTTCTAGCTGAATTTTCATAAATTTTTTGATAATAATTCTTTACAAAACCAATGCAACTTGCACTTGGAGCAATTATATAGTCACTACCAGCAAAGTCTTTCATAAACTTATCGCAAACATCTTTTGCCTCCCCCCAAAAACCTGCATTAAATGCTGGCTGCCCACAGCAAGTTTGATTGGGATTATAATTAACCTTACAACCTGCTTTTTCCAGCACTTTAACCATACTAAAAGCTACTTGAGGATATAGTTGATCTATAAAACAAGGCACAAATATTTGAACATTCATTCGAAAACTGATAGTTTATGTTACAAATGTAAAAAGGCATTCTATGTGAATGCCTTTTTACTAAATATTATTTTAAATTGAAAACTAGTTTACGCTAAAATCATTTTTTTCTACACTTAAGCGATAAATAAATTTATCAATTTCGCCTTGTTTAGCTTTAGGAAAGTTGGCCTTAATTTCTTTATAAAATTCTAAAGCTTCTTTATTCTTGTTTAAAGTTTCACTTAATTGACCAGCTCTCCACAAATATTCTGCACTTGTTAAATCATCTTCTGTAAATGTTGAAGCAGCTTTTTTATAGTAACTAATAGCTTCATCATTTTTCTTTAATTCACTGTAAGCATCAGCTAATGCACCATAGGCAACCATTTGCACAGGACGAGATTCAGTAGAGAAATCCTTTAAATGCTCAACAGCTTTAGCAAATTCCCCTAAATGCAAGTAACTAACACCTGCATAATAATGTGCAAGATTAGCTGCATTAGTACCACTAAAATTTTTTATCACGTATAAAACACCTTTACTTGTGCCATCTCCATCTAAAACTTTACGACTACTATCTTGTCCAAAATATTCTTCTGATTTAAAAAGAGCTTCTTGTGCTTTCTGTTCTTTAGGTGCCTTTATAAATGTATTGTAGGCATACATTCCACCAATTATAACTGCAACAACACCAACAACTCCTAAAATTACTTTTTTTGATTTATCCCAAAAATTTTGAACTTTTTGTAAAAAGTCTTGCTCTAAATATTCGCTCATATCTTATTTTTTTCTTGCTGTAATAACACAACAATTTTATTTTTATAATTAATCAACAATAAACTCATAATTGGAATCGATGTAAACATCTTTCAATACTTCATCATCATTTGGCCAAGGGCTTTCTTCTGCAAATGTTACACTAGCTTCTACAACTTCATTAATTCTTGCATCAATTGCATCAAGCTCTGCTTGGGTAGCAAATTCGTTTTCAAGAATTGATTTTGCTACTTTTATAATAGGATCTTGTGCTTTATATTCTTCAACTTCATCTTTAGTACGATATTTTTGAGGGTCAGAAACAGAATGCCCTTTGTATCTATACGTTTTAAATTCTAATAAAGTTGGTCCGTCACCCTCTCTTGCACGTTTTACAGCTCTAGCAACTGCCTCATGAATAGCTTCTGG
>JBMLRA010000017.1:29360-37347 GCA_049241265.1 Chitinophagaceae bacterium | reverse complement strand
CCTCTGATTTTTCCAGCCATTTTGTACATCTCTTCAGCTTTTAATTCAAACTGTCTGATGAGTTGCATTAACTCATACCAATACAGATAAGTTTCTTTTGAAAATTTTGTTGGCACTTGCTTATTTTTTTTTCGAAGGGCAAATATAGGGGATATTGACAAAAACAAGCTTGCTGAACATTTGAATTCGATTGCATTTTACATATGTGTGGATGGTTTTCTTGAAAGGCTGTTCACTATAAAGTGTCATATTTGCACTTTAATTCGAGTAAATGGATAAAAATTCAACAATAATAGTTACAGGAGCAGCAGGTTTTATTGGTTCTTGTATGGTTCAGTTCCTTAACGATAATGGATATGACAACATTATTATCGTGGACGATTTTGGAGCAGAAATAAAAAGAAATAACTGGCAGCACAAAAATTTTATCAACGCTGTTGAACGACAGTCATTATTTGAGTGGTTAGAGAGAAGTAAGCCCAAAGTAGCCAGTTTTATTCATTTAGGTGCTAGAACAGACACTACAGAATTTAACTACGCCATTCACGAAGAACTGAATGTAGAATATTCGAAAAACGTATGGAAATACTGTACTGAAAATAGTGTTCCATTAATATATGCATCATCAGCAGCCACTTATGGAAATGGTGAATTTGGCTATGACGATAACCACGAAATTCCGTTTAAACTCCAGCCACTAAATCCCTATGGAGTAAGCAAAAATGAGTTTGACAAATGGGCTTTACAGGAAACAGCACAACCTCCATTTTGGGCAGGTTTAAAGTTTTTTAATGTGTATGGGCCAAATGAATATCATAAAGCAAGAATGGCTAGTGTTATCTGGCATTCATTCAATCAGATTAAAAAAGATGGTGTTGTAAAATTGTTCAAATCTCACCGACCAGATTTTGAAGATGGAAAGCAATTAAGAGATTTTGTATATGTAAAAGATTTAGTGAATGTGATTATGTGGATGATGGAGACTGTTGATAGTCAACAGTCAACAGTCAACTGTGGATTATATAATTTGGGAACTGGTAAGGCAAGAAGTTTTGAAGATTTGGTAAAAGCAACTTTTGCTGGGCTTGATTTACAACCAAACATTGAGTATATTGATATGCCAATGGACATTAGAGATAAGTATCAGTATTTTACAGAAGCTAATATGAAAAAATTGACTGATGCTGGCTACAGCAAGAGTTTTTATTCTCTCGAAGATGGAATTAATGATTATGTGAGAAATTATTTGAATGTAGGATTGAAAATTTATTAAAATGATCAAAAAAATAGCAATCATTGGTGGTGGAAATTTAGGCTCTGCAATAGCAGAAGGCTTGATAGCAGCTAATTTTACCCAACCACAAAATATTATTGTAACTAAAAGAAATGTTGCAACACTAGACTCTTTAAAGGAAAAAGGTGTTATTGTAACTAGTAATAATATGGAAGCGATTAGCGAAGCTAATTATATAATACTAGCAGTTAAGCCTTTTCAAATAAAAGAAATTCTTGAACAACTAAAATCAACTTTAAATCCTCAAAAACATATTTTAGTAAGTGTTATTACAGGTATTTGGGTAAAAGATATTCAAGAAATTGTGGGAAATGATTTTGCTATTTTTAGAGCAATGCCAAATACTGCCATTGCCATTCAACAAAGTATGACTTGCATTTGCAGTAGTAATGCAACAGATGAAAACAATCAATTTATTTCAAATCTTTTTAATCAGCTGGGCAAAACTGTTTTTATCGAAGAAAAATTAATGGATGCAGCAACAGTGCTTGCAGCTTGTGGTACTGCTTATGCTATGCGTTTTATTAGAGCCAATATACAAGGTGGCATTGAGATTGGTTTCTCTGCACAAGTGGCATCTTTAATTGCTGCTCAAACTGTAAAAGGAGCAGCGGAATTATTGCTTCAAAAAAACACACATCCCGAACAGGAAATTGATAAAGTAACAACACCAAAAGGCTGCACTATTGCAGGTTTAAACGAAATGGAGCATCAGGGCTTCAGCTCTTCTTTAATCAAAGGAATTGCCACTAGCTACAAAAAAATTACAGAAGGAATGTAGTCATCTATAAAATATTTTCATTGAAAACTACAATGGCAAAGAATAAAAAACTTGCTAAAGATTTGCTACATTGGCATCGGCATTTTAACAAAAGAATGATGCCATGGAAGGGAGAAAAAAATCCCTATAAAATCTGGCTGAGTGAAATTATTTTGCAACAAACTAGGGTTGAGCAAGGCTTAGCATATTACAACAAATTCGTTACCAAATATCCCAATATTCAATCATTGGCAAATGCAAAAGATGATGATGTTTTTAAACTTTGGGAAGGGCTTGGTTACTACAGCAGATGTAGAAATTTATTACACGCTGCAAGAGAAGTGGCAGAAAAATATAATGCTGTTTTCCCAGATAAATATAATGACATTCTAAGTTTAAAAGGCATTGGAAGCTACACTGCTGCTGCCATTGCCTCCTTTGCATACAACCAGCCTTATGCAGTTTTAGATGGCAATGTTTACAGAGTGCTATCTCGTGTATTTGCTATTGATTTAGCAATTGATAGCAATGAAGGGAAGAAATATTTTACTGCCTTGTCACAATCATTAATTGATGTTGAGCAGCCTGCCTTATACAATCAGGCAATTATGGATTTAGGTGCAACTGTGTGCAAACCACAGCAGCCAATTTGCGATGCTTGCCCTTTACAAAAAATGTGTAAAGCATATCATCGAAACAGCATTTCGAAATATCCATTCAAAGAAAAAAAATTAACTGTAACAACAAGATGGTTTTATTATTTGGTATTGCAGCATAGCAATAACATCTTAATTCAAAAACGAACAGTTAAAGATATTTGGCAAAACCTTCACGAATTTTATTTGGTTGAAACCCAACAGCAGCAGGATGTTACAAAGACGTCAATAAAAAAATGGTTGAAAGAGAATCTAAATTATCTAGAAAAATTTGAAATAAAATCTATCTCTAAAGAACAGCAACAAAAGCTAACACACAGAACCATTAAAGGAAATTTTATCGGCATAGAATTAACTTCAACCATTGATGTTGCAAATCATTTTTGGATTAATAAAAAAGATATCAGCACTTACTCTTTTCCAAGATTCATTAATACATATTTAGAAAACACTAATCCTTAATTCCCCACTTACCATTCACCAAACTAAAACCAGCCTCTTCTTTTAAATACATAAATCATCCATACTGGAATTAATAGCATTAAACTAACTGCAATGTAAAATCCATATTGATTATGCAGATATGGTATTTTATCAAAATTCATCCCAAACACACCACCAATAACAGTTGCAGGGGCTAGCAAACAAGTTACAATGGTCATTACTTTCATCACTTCATTCATTTTCAAATTAACCTGATTAATGTATAAGTCCTGCATTGTAATCATCATATCGCGATAATTCTCTACCAAATCATTGGCTTGAATAACGTGGTCGTAAACATCTTTAAAATATTTAGTTGTAGTATCATTAATTAAGTCACTATCACTTTTAACAAAACCATTTACTAATTCTCTAACAGGTGCAATGCTTCTCTTTAATACAATTAATTCTTTTCTCAATTGATTAATTTTAGCTAAGCTTCTAGTATTTGGAGTTTTGATAATTTCTTCTTCAAGGCTTTCAATTTTATCTCCTAATTTATCCATCACTAAAAAATAATGGTCAACAATTGTATCAATTAAAACATAACACAAATAATCAGTTTTTGACTGGCGAATTTTTGTTGAAGGTACTTTTAATTTTTCTCTTAAACCATTAAATACATCTCTGTGTGCGTCTTCTTGAAAGCTAATAACATAGTGAGAACCTAACACAATACTGATTTGTTCACTTTCAATAGAACCTTTATCAGCATTAAAATATATCATATTTAACAAACAAAATAAATGGTTGTTGATATCATCCATTTTAGGTCGCTGACCAATACTTTGTATATCCTCGGCAATTAAATAATGAATACCAAATTGTTCGCATAAATTTTCGATATTACTTTTATTAATACCATCCACATTAATCCATTTTACATTAGAATTTGTAGAGAATCGGGAACATTGTTTTAAACCAACATCCTTATGTTCAGTGAGTGTTTCATTGTTGTACTCAAATACAGTAATAACAGACTCTGCAGATTCAACCCTTTGTGGTATAATTGTTGGATTTATTTTTAATATCTCTTTCGTACGCATTAATCCAAATGGATACAAAAGATACCTATAGTTTAAGCGTTCTTTTAACGACATACCATATTTTGTAAATGTTTGTAAATTTTAAACAATACAAATTAACGAATTAACATAGCATAAAATTATTTGTTTGTTATTATTATATAAATAGGCTGCCTTGTAATTAAGACAGCCTATTAAAAAGTATTATGTAATTTATACTATTGCATCATATCCATTCCACCAGATTCGGCTTTTGTATTTTTACGTTTAAACAAGCTCATATCAAGTTTTCCAAAACGATAGTTAAAGTTTAAACGCACTACTTGTGGATCACGAAATCTATCGGTAGTTTGATAAAAATAAAATGCATTTGTTTCTGTCTGTCTTCTACTTCTAAATATATCGTTTACACTTAAGTTAACAGAGCCGCTACGTCCATTCTTCCAAGTCCATTCTTTTCTTAATGCTAAATCTACATCGTATAACCTTGGTAAAATATATCCTTGTGCAAGCGTTTGACTTCCACCACCAAACATTCCACCTCCCATTCTATTTCCACCACCACCACCTTGGGCAATAATTAATTTACTTCTACTTTCACAATTAACTTGAAAACTAAGTCCCTTTGCAATTTTGAATGTAGCATTCACTTTACTAAACCAGCTTACTAGGTTATTATCGATAACTTGGTTGGGTATGGTTGCATTAATTTGTGAATTGTATAAATTGAAATTGAGCATTAAATCCCACCATTTTGTAACAGGCAATTTTTCTGTTAACTCTAAACCGTAAGTATAAGTATTATTAGCATTAATAAAACTACCATAATAGAGGCTATCATCAGTATTATTGGTAAGTCTATTATAATCTTTATAAATAAAATTGGTAACTAGATTGTTTGTGTATTTAAAGTAAACAGTTGCTAAAAAATTGGCTCCTTTTTTATGAGCATTGTTATATGATAGCTCAAATGAATGTGTAAACTCTGGTTTTAAATTTGGATTACCTACTGATGGGTTTTGTGGATCGGTAAAATCATAACTTGGTAATAACTGAAAAAAGTTAGGACGATTAACCCTGCGTGAGTAATTCAACTGCAAATCTGCCTTATCACTTAATTTGTTTGTAATAAACACACTTGGAAATAAACTAATAGCATAGTTGATATTAAATTTTGAAGAGTCAGCCCCAGAAAGTGTTTGAAGTGTTCCTGTATAATCAGAACTCTCTGCTCTTAACCCAAGTTGGAAACTTGTTTTTGTAAGTTTAAAACTATAAGTTGAATAAGCAGCATAAACATTATCTACAAATTTATAGCGAACACTTGAAGGAATGTTTTGAACATAATCAACATCGACAGGACGTTTAAAATACTGGTAGCTTTCTGTTTCAAAATTTCTAACTGCTGCTCTTAATCCAGCTTCAAATTTTGATGTTTCGTTAATTTGATTTTCAAAATCTATTTGCGAGGTTAAAAATTTATTTAAACCACGTCCATCTGTTCTTTGTAATAAAGTATTGCTATTATTAGAAAAAGATGAATTGTTATCTGAAATTCTATCTGACTTGCTGTAATTATAGTTTACATCGGCACTTATACTTTCTCCAGTTTTAGCAAAATTGTGTTTATAGCTTAATTGCAAACCTTTATTTCTCATATTAAAATCGCTTAAACTAGTTCTGTAAGTTTGAGATGCAGATTTACTGGAATCAATAGTTTGTAGTCCTTCGTTTGCAAAGCTTCCACGTTGCAAACTACCATTTATTGTTATCGTGTTTCTATTATCAATAAAATAATCTAATCCTGCTCTAAAAAACATAAAATACCCATTGTTGGTTGCGTCTTCAGCTGAGTTAATATTATTTAAAGGTATAGTAAATAGTGTAGTAAATGTTTTGTTGTTGGATATAGATTTTCGTTGGTTATAATTACCACTAGCACTAAAATTAATTTTGTTTTGACGCAAATTTATATCCCCACCCAAGTTTACTCTAGCACGACTATCAATACCAGTTCTAAAGTTACCGTTATACCCATTTTTTTTGTTCTTTTTTAAAACAATATTTAAAATACCTGCATTACCACCACTAGCATCATATTTTGCAGATGGATTAGTAATAATTTCTACTTTATCAATAATATCTACAGGTATTTGGTCTAATGTTAAAGTTGTGGGTCTGCCATCAATAAAAATAGTTGGTGTAGCATTTCTCAAAGTAACATTGCCATCAATATCAACCGAAACCGATGGTATGCTTTTCATCAGTTCACTAGCAGTTTGCCCTGCTGCTGTTATACTTTTATCTACATTAAAGATTTTTCTATCAATACCTAATTCAAATTGTTGTTTTGCTGTAGCCGTAACTGTAACAGCTCCAAGATCAGTAGCATCAACTTCAATTTTTAAATTTCCCAAATCTTTATCTGCAAGAGCCATCATTTGTTGCATTGCTGCTGCATCAGGAGTTTGACCTTGCTGAGGCATTTTAATACCAAAACTAATTTGTTTTTCCAGTGTTTTAAAACCAATTGCTGAAACTTTTAGTTTAAAACTCCCAAAAAGCATCAATCCTTCCAAACTAAAGTCGCCATTCGATTCAGTTAAAACAGTTTTCAAAATTGCCTCTTTCATTTGCTTTGTTGCCGTATCAAACTTATTTCCTTTTAACTGTATGGTTACACCTTCAAGACCTTTGCCTGTTTTGCTATCAACTATTTTACCATAAAAATGACCAATATTCATTTGGCTGCTCATTCGCCCGCCTCCAGGTCTTCCTCCTCCAGAAAATTGTGCTATCGAAATAAGTGATTGAAAAATAAGAAATGTAGCTAAAACGATGTTTTTCATTAAATGTAATTATTTGGCAAACTTCGATAAAATACGCTTGCAAAAGTTTATTCTGTAGGATAAATGGTAATCATACTGGTTGAAAGGTTTATTATTCAAATAAATAATTGGTAAAATAAATTTCATAACCTTTGCATCCAATTCGCTAAAGCCATTATTTTTGCTTTTAGTTGCATAAACAACTAAATAAATTTTAAACAAATGAAAGTCTTAGTTTGTATTAGTAAAACACCTGACACAACTTCTAAAATTGCCTTTAAAGATGGCAATTCAAAGTTTGATGAAGCTGGTGTTCAATGGATAATTAATCCTTATGACGAGTGGTATTCACTTGTTCGTGCTATTGAGTTAAAGGAAAAAGACGCTTCAGTTCAAATTCATTTAATAACTGTTGGTCTAGCAGATGCAGAACCCATTATTCGCAAGGCTTTGGCTCTTGGTGGCGATGAAGCTTTTCGTATCAATGCAGACAATAGTGATAGCTATTACATAGCTGTACAAATTGCTGAAATTGCTAAACAAAATAGTTATGACATCATTTTTACAGGTAAAGAAACGATTGATTACAATGGTTCTTCTATTGGTGGAATGGTAGCAGAATTGGTTGATGCTCCTTACATTTCTTTAGCAACGAAATTTGATTTAAACGCAACAACAGCAGCCATTACAAGGGAAATTGAAGGTGGAGAAGAAGTGTGTGAAGTATCATTACCAGTTGTTGTAAGTTGTCAAAAAGGGGTTGCCGAACAACGCATTCCAAATATGCGTGGTATTATGGCTGCACGTACAAAACCATTAAAAGTGGTGGAACCTGCGGCAATAGATGCTTTAACAACAATTGCTAGCTTTGAATTACCACCTGCAAAAGCTGGTGTTAAATTAGTTGCTGCTGATAATGTTGCAGAATTGGTAAGATTGCT
>JBMLRA010000017.1:0-29260 GCA_049241265.1 Chitinophagaceae bacterium | reverse complement strand
AAGCTGGTGTTAAATTAGTTGCTGCTGATAATGTTGCAGAATTGGTAAGATTGCTTCACGAAGAAGCAAAAGCTATTTAATTATCAAACCATCAAATTATCAAATCAAACGAAATGAAAGTTTTAATATTTATAGATCAAGCTGAAGGACACGTAAAAAAATCTTCTTATGAAGCGTTAAGTTATGGTTCACAACTTGCAAAACAATTAGGCGTTGCAGCTGAGGGTTTAGTGTTGGGCACAGTAAATGATGATTTATCTGCATTGGGCAAATATGGTGTTGCTACTATTCATCAAATTGCCAATACAGCATTAAACACTGTAGACACACAAGTTTATGCAAAAGCAATTGCAGATGCTGTAAATGCAAGTGGAGCAACTATTGTAGTATTCTCTCATAACCCAACAGGCAAAGCAGTTGCAGCAAGAGTTGCCGCTCGTTTAAAAGCTGGTTTAGTTGCAGGTGCTATTGCATTGCCTGATACTTCAAATGGTTTTACAGTAAAAAAATCAGTATTCAGTGGAAAGGCATTTGCTAATGTTGCAATTCCATCTGCCATTAAGGTTATTTCATTAAATCCAAATAGCTTTAACATTGTTGCAAGCGATGGAACAGCATCTGTAAATGCTTTAAATATTGATATTGCTGCTACCAAAGTAAAGGTTACTGCTACCAACAAGGTAAGTGGTGATGTTCCATTAACTGAAGCTGATATTGTAGTAAGTGGTGGTCGTGGTTTAAAAGGACCAGAAAATTGGGGAATCCTTTTAGACCTTGCAAAAGAATTGGGTGCAGCTACAGCGTGTAGCAGACCTGTTGGTGATGCACATTGGCGTCCACACCATGAACATGTTGGACAAACAGGAGTTCAAATTGCACCAAATTTGTATATTGCTATTGGCATTAGTGGAGCTATACAACACTTGGCTGGTGTTAATCGTAGTAAAGTAATGGTAGTAATAAATAAAGACCCTGAAGCACCATTCTTTAAAGCTGCTGACTATGGAATTGTTGGTGATGCTTTTGAGGTTGTACCCAAGCTAACTGAGGAAATTAAAAAGATGAAAGCAAACAGCTAATTTGCTGTTGTCGTAATAATTTAAAAAGCTACATCAATATCGGTGTAGCTTTTTCTTTTGTATTCCTTTAACAAATTGCTTCATTGCATTAACCCTATTTTTGTAAAAAATATTTGAAAGTTGAGTTTAACTATTCATACCAATAACTTAGTCAAGATTTATAAAAACAGAACTGTTGTAAATAAGGTTTCTTTAGAAGTGAAACAAGGAGAAATTGTAGGGTTACTGGGACCTAATGGAGCTGGTAAAACAACATCATTTTATATGGTAGTGGGGCTAATAAAACCCGACGAAGGCACTGTTTTTTTAAATGATCAAGACATTACCAAATTACCAATGTATAAACGTGCACAAATGGGTCTTGGCTATTTGCCACAAGAACCTAGCGTATTTCGTAAATTAAGTGTTGAAGATAATGTAATGGCAGTATTAGAAATGACCAAATTAACTAAAGCTGAAAGACAACATAAATTAGAAAGTTTACTAGAAGAATTTAACTTGGATAAAGTTAGAAAAAACAATGGTGATAGCCTTAGTGGTGGTGAAAGAAGAAGAACAGAAATAGCAAGAGCTTTGGCTGTTGATCCAAAATTTATATTATTAGATGAACCCTTTGCAGGCGTTGACCCTATTGCTGTTGAGGATATTCAAACAGTAGTAGCTAAATTAAAATACAAGAATATTGGTATTTTAATTACAGACCATAACGTTAATGAAACTTTATCAATTTGCGATAGAGCTTATTTATTAATAGATGGTAAAATATTTAAGCATGGTACAGCTGAACAGCTTGCTGAGGATGAACAAGTAAAGAGATTATACCTGGGTACCAATTTTGAATTAAAACGTAAAGATTGGATTATTGATATGGAAAGAGATAATGCTTTACTAAAAGAACAATAAAATTTTACCACAAACCCGAGCTATCGCTTTGTGCAAACAAAGAGGAAAGTCCGGACAGCATAGAGCAATTTACTGGTTAATAGCCAGGTGCCTTTTACAGGCAACAGAAAGTGCCACAGAAAATGACCGCTACATTTTTTGTAGTAAGGGTGAAAACGTAGAGTAAGAGCCTACGATTTATTGCAGTAATGCAGTATATGGGTAAACCTTAAATGCTGTAATGCCACGTATAGGTGCTTTTAAGGGCTGCTCGTTCAAAGCTGAAAAGCGAGTACCAGGGTAGGCAGCAAGATTTAGTTAGTAATAACTAAACTAGATAAATGATAGTTTAGAAACAGAATCCGGCTTATGAGGTTTGTGGTTTTATTAAAAAGTCCCTGAAAGTGTTTATTTCAGGGACTTTTTTTGAAGACTAATGGCTATTAAATCACTATTCTTTTATTAACTTTTCTATCCTTGTTTCACCATTATTTAACAACACTTTTATAATATAAATACCTGACTTAAGTTGTTGAGTATTGATATCATAAGATTGATTGGAGTTTGATAGTGCATTACCCAATTGGGCTAAAACTGTTTTGCCTAGATAATCAACTACAATTATTTCTTTTATGCCTATTGAAGAGTTTATTGATATATTTATAGTTGAATTCGTTGGGTTAGGATACATTCTAATGCTATTCAATTTATTGTTTCTCAAGGTCACTTGCCTAATTTCACTATAACTAATTTTACCATCTTTATCTCTGCTCATTAATCTGTAATAAATATTCGCTAGAGAATTATTATTAAGAGACTTGTCGGTATAATTATAGCTATTATTTGCTTTATTGTTTGCCGCAACTTCACCAATTGTTATAAAATCTTTTTTATTAAAACTTCTTTGAATACTAAAGTGAGAAACATTAATTTCATTGGCAGTTGACCACAAATTTTCAACTGTATTTTCATTGGTTAATTTCAAATAATAGTCTGTTATTTTCAATGGAGTAATAATACCTGTTGCATTTACAACAGTTGAAACTGTATTGGTATTTACCACATTTTCAAAATCGAAATAAACAGATGCTTTGTTGGTAATGATATCGCCAATAACAACATTAGATTTTGGCTTCACTCTAAACTTAATAAATCCAATACTTTTAAATTTACTTTTTGTTGAATCTAATAAATTTATATTCAACATTTCAAACAAAATAGTATTGCCTTTAATGGTTGTTTTATATGGATGCGATGCAGCAATAACCTCAATAGAATTAGCATTTAGCAAAGCACTAAGTGTATCGGTAATACGTACAGAATTAACAGTAAATGTAGCAGTATTTCTAAAGCTTATTGAGTAGTCTATACCTTTGCCATTTGCTATTTGTGCTGGCGATATTGCAGGTCTTGCAGATTGTGTAATTGGGGAATAATTATTTTGAACCAATACATAAAAACTATCTTTTTGTTCGGTACCTGTTGTAAGGTCATTAATAGAAAACACAGTTCTTAAAGTATCGCCATTATTAGCAGCAGGATTTACAGTAAAATATGATGAAAAATCCTCTGTACTACCAGATGTAAAATTATTTACAGTTTTACTTAAACCGTTAATTGTTGGTATTACCAATGGATCATTACAAGAATCGTACATCAATAAATTATCACTGTATTTTAAAGTAATAACTGGTGACAAATTAGACGTCCCCAAATTGTTATATAAAACATAATAAGGATATGGTTGTCCTGCTATAGCATTCATATAAAAAGGAAATACATCTATAGAAAGACTATTTATAACACCACCTGCTGATTGACACAGAGAAACATTTTGATAAATTGTTGTATCTGACAAACTACTTGGCAAAACAAACGTTCTAATAATCGTATCTGTACCTGACATAAACAAAAAAGTGTAAGCCCCAGCACTAATACTATCAAAGCTAATTTCGTATTCGCCATTATTGTTTGTAAGGGCATAACTATTGCTTCCAAAACCCATTTGTACTTTTACATTTTTAATCAATGTTTCTGTTGAATCATATTGTCCATTACTGTTATCATCACAATACAAAACTCCTTTAATAGTAACTTGAGGGTTAGGATTTATGTTTGGCGTATTCAAATAAAAATTCGCACCTACATTGTAGCCATAACTTTCTGCACCACCTAAACCATAAGTAATGCCTGTAAAACGTTTATCACATTTAATAATACATTGAGATTTTGAAGCAACCCAGCCTTTAATAAATATTGTATAACTAGTATCGTATGGATGTTTATAGTAGTAATAGTTACCACCACCAAACTGAGGATAGGGTTGTCCATCTACAGTTAATGAACTTAATCCATCATTAGGCAGAACTAATGCAACATAATTTGTAATTATACTTTCTTTTGTGTGTCTATAAAAGCCAGCCTCTTTAACGCCTCTTTCCATTGGACTTAAATAAATCATTTCAGGATCTCCATTACCTGTTGTACAATTACCACCAGTCATAAACTGTGCTACAGCAATGGGTTTATTGGCTCTAATAACATTAGCAGTAGCATTAGTAAATTGATAAAAACTACCAATAGGTAATTGTACTGGCGTACTATTATTAATAAAAACTACAGTACCAGAATCACGAGCAACAATTTTATAAGAAGAGCCTGCAAATACATTAGGATTAATTGGAGGATTTGCAGAAACTGAAAAAGGAGTTGTTATATATTCTAATCCCCAAGTTTCCTCTGGAAAACACTGTTGCATATCATTGTCTCTGCTACTAGCCGAGCAACTAGCAGTATTTTCGCCACTAGTTCTACTACTTCCTGCAAACACTGCAATGGGTTTATTGGGGTCTAGTGATTCTACAATTGAGCTTGTAAGTTGTACGCCATTCCCTGCAGCATCAGTAGCTCCAACATATTGATAAATATGTCCTTTTTGTAATGTTACATAAATAGGCGTTTTAGCAAGTTTACCTAATCTACTATTTTGAGATGGAATAATTTTAATGGGGGTACTATCGCTGTTAGCTATTACATAGAAAAAATTAAACGACGCAGTAGCATCTGCTTGCCTGCTATTTATAGTGGTATATTTATTTCCCCAATTACTAACAGGTATTAACATACTCGCACCACTTGATACACTACCATAAATATGCGAATAAGCAACAATGGGATAATCACATTCTATATGTATTCCCTTTTTTCTAAACAATCCTTCACTTGAAGTGCCTGCTGGCATTGGGTTTGAAAAGAGTCTGGCATCGTAGGTAGATGAAGTATTACTAGAAGCTGCATTTGTTGGTCCCTTTGGCAAAGGCCCCCAAGCCAAAGCTGTTGATGGAGAATATGAAAAAGCAGGAGTGGCACTATTATCAATAGAAATAACCGTATTTGCAGGTATATGATATACTCTTTTCCAATTAATTGATGAATTCAATCCACTGCTATCAATTGTTACAGTAACTGTGGCATAACTAACACCAACAGGCAAATCATCAACACTAAAATATAATGTCATATTTTGGCTATTATCAGTTGTAGTTTCCATAAATTGATGATGCCCATAACCTACCCAAAACTCAGTGCCTTTGTTGGTGGTTTGTGCTACAGACAGGTTAATTACAGTTGCAATTGCAAATAGTAACAGGAAAATTTTTCTCATAAAAATAAGTTGATGATTATTATATAAAGAGTTCTACGCTTTAAAATTTTAAAAGGTTGGTTTTTTAAAAAGTTGTCACAGAATAAATTGTTTTAGCTTTTATAAATCTTGCAAGCAAGTAAAAAAACACAACATATTATATTTATTAAAAATAATGAAATTACTACTTTGAATTCAAAAAATATGTGTAAAAGCTTGAGTCAAAAAATGTTTACCCTTCATTTCCCTATTTTCGTAGCTTAATAAAAACAATTGAACACGCCCTCTGTTGCCATAGTTATTCTTAATTATAATGGAAGTAGTTATTTACAAAAATTTCTTCCCTTTGTTTTAGCATCTACTTATGCCAACAAAAGAATAATAGTTGCCGATAATGCTTCTAGTGATGATTCAATAGAAATACTTAAAACACAATTCCCCCAAGTAGAAGTTATAATAAATAAACAAAATGATGGTTTTGCAGGTGGTTATAATTGGGCGTTAAAAAAAATTGAAGCAGATTATTTTGTTTTACTCAATAGCGATGTAGAAGTAACCCCAAATTGGATTGAACCCATTATTGAGTTAATGGAGAATGATAAAACCATTGCAGCTTGTCAGCCAAAATTACTTGCATATAACAATAGAAATATGTTTGAGTATGCTGGTGCAAGTGGCGGATTTATTGATTTTTTGGGCTATCCATTTTCAAGAGGCAGAATTTTTGATGTTTTAGAAGAAGACAAGCAGCAATACAATAATTCTATGCCTATTTTTTGGGCTACAGGTGCAGCAATGTTTATAAAAGCAAACGTATTTAAGGATTGCAATGGTTTTGATGAGCGTTTTTTTGCCCATCAGGAAGAAATAGACTTATGTTGGCGAATACAATTGAAAGGCTATAAAATTTATGTTTGTCCCGCAAGTGTTGTTTATCACGTAGGTGCAGGCACATTACCACGTGGTGGAAGAAAAGTGTACTTAAATTTTAGAAATAATTTGTGGATGCTATCCAAAAATCTTCCAGTTCACGAAAAATTATGGAAATTACCATTTAGGTTTATTTTAGATGGAATATCGGCTTGGAAAGGACTTTTAAATGGCGATAAAGATTTTTTTATTGCTATCTACAAAGCACATAAAGCTGTGGTAAAAAGTTGGATAACTAGCAGTATTGTTAGCTCAGATAACAGAAAATCATTTAGCAGCTTATATGGTGTTCATAAAAAAAGCATTGTTTGGAAACATTTTGTAAAAGGAATAAAAACTTTTGATGAAATTATTAAAAACTGAAATGAATAATTAAACACTACTCCTTATTTTTGCAACGAAAATTTATTTATGTCAAATCATACAGAAGAAATAAAAAGCAATGACTTTACTGAAAGTTGGGTAAACTCTTCAAGATTCTTGTTCTATTTACAGGTTTTTTCAATTGTAGCTTTTTTAGTTGGAGGAAGTGTTAGACTATATCAACAACGATACAAAGGTAAGCCTGATATTGAAATTCAAGGAAGCACTAAATACACTCCAGAATATAAATAATTTCTAAAAAAATTTGGTAGTAAAAATTAGGCTTCTATATTTGCACTCCCAAAGTAAAATTGGAAACAGTTCTTAACAAGCGAAAGTAGCTCATTTGGTAGAGCACGACCTTGCCAAGGTCGGGGTGGCCAGTTCGAGCCTGGTCTTTCGCTCCAAAAAATCCCGCATTAATTTGTGGGATTTTTTATAGGGAGCCCCGGTGGTGGAATTGGTAGACACGCAGGACTTAAAATCCTGTTCGCCGCAACGCGAGTAACGGTTCAATTCCGTTCCGGGGCACAAAAAAGCAACTCAATTGGGTTGCTTTTTTCGTAATAATAAAGTCTTTAAAAATCCATATATCATATATTTTTATTACTTTGCTATGTGACAAAAAAGCAAATTCGAAATCATTATAAATTATTACGCCTTAATATTTCATCGAAAGATAAACTTAGATATGATGATTTAATGCTGTTGAAATTTCAAGAATTTAATTTTAATAATATTCAAACAGTATTAACCTATTGGGGTATTACCAACAATAATGAACCTAATACGCATTTATTTTCATCTTATCTAAGACATATCATTCCTAATTTGCAAATTGCTTATCCAGTTGCCGACTTTTCAACAAATGAAATGACAGCTATTTTAATTGATGAGGACACAGTTTACAGAACAAATGAATACGGCATTACTGAGCCAAAATTTGGAGATAAAATAAATGCTGCAGAAATAGATTTAGTTTTGGTTCCATTGTTTGTTTGCGACAAGCAAGGTTATAGAGTTGGCTATGGTAAAGGATTCTATGATAGATTTCTCAATAAATGCAGCGATAATGTTACGACTATTGGCTTTAGTTATTTTGAACCCATAGATAAAATTGAAGACACAAACAGTTTTGACATACCTTTAAACTACTGTATCACTCCAAATGATATTTATGAATTTTAATGCTTTCTTTTTAAAATCGTTTCGTGTACTACTATTACCATTTGCTTTAGTTTATGGTTTAATAGTAGCAATAAGAAATTATTTGTATGATATCAATAAACTTAAAAGTGCAACATTTAATTTCCCCATTATTTGTGTTGGAAATCTAGCAGTTGGTGGCACTGGTAAAAGCCCAATGGTTGAATATTTAGTACGACTATTAAAAGATGAATTTCAAGTAGCAACATTGAGCAGAGGTTACAAACGCAAAACAAAAGGGTATGTTTTGGCAAGCAATAAAACGACTGCTTTAGAAATTGGTGATGAACCTATGCAGTTTCATTTAAAATTTCCTGAAGTGGCTGTAGCTGTTGGCGAGGAACGTGTTGTAGCTGTACCTCATCTGTTGCAGGATCAACCCAACCTACAGGCAATTATTTTAGATGATGCTTTTCAGCACAGACAAATAAATGCTGGATTTAGTATTTTGTTAACTGAATATGCAAACAGATTTACACACGATATTTTTTTGCCAACCGGTGATTTACGAGACGAAAGAAAAAGCTACAAACGAGCAAACATAATAGTTGTAACAAAATGTCCTGCTGATTTATCGGCTGCAAAAAAGAAAGAATTATTGTATGAGATTCACGCTTGGCCAGGACAACAAGTTTATTTTACAACAATAGATTATGGAACGCCGTATCATATTTTTGAGAAACAAAAAACTTGGGAATTAACTGGTAAAGAGGAAGTTTTGCTAGTGTGTGGCATTGCTAATCCCAAACCGTTGAAAGATTATGTTCACAACCATTCACACACATATTACCAAATTAACTTTAATGATCATCATATTTTTAACATTGATGATTTAAATAATATCAAAAAGAAATTTGAAGGCATTGACGAAGCCAATAAGATTATTATTACAACAGAAAAAGATGCTGTAAGATTTGTGAAATTTGATGCAGAACTGTCAGCATTGCCTGTATATGTTTTACCTATTACGCATCGCTTCTTATTCAATGAGGGAAAGGCTTTTGATGCTGCTGTATTGTCTTATATAAACAATCATTATTTAAACAAAGAAACCAATGCCTGAATCAAAGAAAAGAAAGAATAAACACACTACAACTGCAACACCTTCAACATTAAAAGGTGTTTTAGAAATTACAAGAAGTGGTATTGGATATGTTGTGGTGCCTGACAATAAAGGTGATGTAATAGTGCGTCCAGGAGATTTTAATACAGCTTTAAATGGTGATACCGTTAGAGTTAAAATTACCAAGGAAAATTTTAGTAGTGGTAGAAAAGAAGGCAAGATTACTGATGTTGTAACTCGCAAACAGCTTGAATTTATTGGGCATATTCAACTGAGCACAAACTTTGCATTTTTTGTTCCAGATACCAAAAGGCCAGTACCAGATTTTTATATTCCACTAGATAAATTAAATGGTGCTACCAACAAACAAAAAGTAGTAGCAAGGTTGTTAAAATGGGAAAAAGGAGATAAAAAACCTTTAGGTGAAATTGTAAGCTTTATGAATGCTGAGGATGAAAATGATGCTGCAATGAAAGAAATATTAGCAGAGGCTGGCTTTCCACTTTCGTTTCCAAAAGAAGTAATAGAAGAAGCCCTGAAACTACCAGAAACATTAGATGATACTGAAATTGCAAGGCGAACTGACTTTAGAGAAACACTCACTTTTACTATTGACCCAATAGATGCAAAAGATTTTGATGATGCTATATCTATTAAAAAAATAAAAAAAGATTTATACGAAATTGGTGTTCATATTGCTGATGTAAGTTATTATGTTCTGCCCGATACTGAATTAGACAAAGAGGGTTATAAAAGAGCTACATCTGTTTATTTACCAGATAGAGTAAATCCAATGTTGCCAGAGAAAATTAGCAATGAATTATGTTCTCTTCGTCCACACGAGGATAAATTTACTTTTTCTGCAATCTTTGAAATAACAGCAAAAGCGGAAATTAAAAAAACTACTATTTGTAAAACAGTCATTCATTCTAATCATAGGTTTAGTTATGAAGATGTACAAGAAATTATTGAAGGAACAGATACAACTAATCAATACAAAGAAGATGTTTTACTTTTAAATGGTATTTCTCAAACACTTCGCCAGCAAAGGTTTGATAAAGGTGCCATTAATTTCTCTTCAAAAGAAGTAAGATTTAAACTTGATGAAAAAGGCAAACCAATTGGTATTGTTGTAAAAGAAAGCAAAGAAGCTCATCAGTTGATTGAAGAGTTAATGTTACTTGCAAATAAAGCTGTAGCAGAATATGTTTCTAAAATAAAAATAGGCAAAGAGGCTGTACCTTTTCCTTATCGTGTTCACGATACGCCAGATGAAAAAAAATTAGCTCCATTTATTTCATTTGCAAAAAAATATGGTCATCAGTTTGATATCTCTTCACCAGAAAAAATTGCAGAAAGTTTTAATGCTTTGTTAAATGATGCAAGAGGAAAACCAGAGCAACAAGTGCTTGAAACCCTTGGCATTCGTACAATGGCAAAAGCCACATATACCACAGATAACATTGGGCACTATGGTTTGTCATTTGAACATTATTGCCACTTTACCTCTCCAATTCGCCGTTATCCTGATGTTCTAGTACACAGAGTTTTAGAAAGTATTTTGGAAAAGAAACCAATGCTTGATAAAAAAATGGAGGAGAAATGTAAGCACTCTAGTCAAATGGAACGTGCAGCTATGGATTGTGAACGTGCGGGAAATAAATACAAGCAAGTTGAGTATATGAAAGAAAAACTTGGACAAACATTTGAAGCTGTAATAAGCGGTGTTGCTGCCTTTGGCTTATTTGCAGAAACAATAGAACACAAATGTGAGGGCTTGGTTAGTATTGTTAGCTTAAATGATTATGACGATTTCAGATTGATAGAAAGTGATTACAGTTTGGTGGGTAAAAGAAGTGGAAGAACCTTTAGAATGGGCGATAAAATAACAATACTTGTTGTTGCTGCCAATCTTGATAAAAGACAATTGGATTATGAATGGGTTTTAGTTGGTGATAAACCAGATAAACCTAAAAAGAAAGAAAAAAAGAAAAAGTAATTTACAAAATAAAAAAGAGGCTGTCTCAAAGTTAGAGACTGCCTCTTTTTCATTACTATTAATTAGGGGTATTATTCTTCTTCTACAACCTCTTCTACTTGCTTATTACTTTCCTGTTCAGCATCTTTAGAAAGCTTATCTTTCACTTCAATAATTTTTGATTTTATTTCAATAATTGAATCATCTAATTCTTTAATTCTAACAGGCAGTTCTTCAGCCTTTTTATTAATATCAGTTATTTTCTCTTTTAATACTTCGATATCACTTTCAACCGATGTTATTTTTTCTTTTTTCTCAGCAATCCATTCCTCTACTTTCGTTTTAAAACTATCTGTCCAAGCTGTTGCGTGTTTCTTCTCTAAATCTATTACCTGTTCAACTAGTTTCTTTATATAATCTTGTTGTTGGGGAATTCTGTTTTCAAAGCGTGCAGCAAACTCTTTCTGGCTTTGTAAATAGCTTTCCTGTTTGGCTTTATAAGCAATTTGATTTTCTAACCTGCCTTCCAACATCTTTAAAAAATCTTGTTGTTTTTTATTCCACTCTAAGCGTTTTTCATCTCTTTCTTTTTTCTTTATCTCCCACTCTTCCTGACGCTTTTGCTGTTCTTCTTTGTGTGTTTCCCAAGCTTTATTTAAATCAAGTTTTAAAGCATCAATGTTAGCAAAAATTTGGCCCTTGTGTTCACGTGTTAAATAATCGCGATAGTTATTAATGAAGGTTCTAACATCATTCAATGTTTCAGTTCTACAACGCAAAGAGTATTTAACATCTTCTGGTTTTTCTATCAAATGCCAAGGTGTATTGAGTTCTGTAAGATTTCCTTCTTGCAAAAATTGATGAAATCTATTCACAAAATTCAACAACTCATTCATGTCAACAGATGGATGACAAGCATTGACAACAACACAAAGCTTTTCTGTGATTTCAAGCGATTGAGAAATTTGTTTGGTTTTCTCTTCTCTAACTTTTGCATACAACTCATCTTCTTTGTCTTTCGCTGCATTTCTGATGTCACTGTATTTGTCCCAAGCACTTGTTCTACGCTCTTTAGTAGACCATCGAGGTAATTTAAAATATTCAAATGCTTGATTACTTAACTTCCTTAATTCTGCAAAATCATCTTTACTCAATGGATTTGCATCATTATGTTTAGCAAAAAGCTGTTCCATCTGCACAATCAACAATTCAGCTTCTTCGCTAAATTTTTCGTTGGCAGCTGCAAGTTCATTTTCTTTATCTTTTAACTGATTGATAAGTTGCTGAAATTTTTGATTAGCAGCATCTTTTAATTCAGGCGTTTCAAATTGTGCAGCTTTAAAATTTTCTGCAATTTCCTTTTGGCGTTGCCAAAGTTCTTTACTAGTAAAATTTCCAATGCCAAGTTCTTGAATAAGATTACTAAATGTTTCTAATTTTTTATCTAAATCAATGATATTCATTTTTCCGTTTTTCTAATGCTTACAAAAATGCAATAAATCTGAATATGAAATACTAGCGTTTATTCTTGAAAAAGGCTTTCATCAAACTGGCACATTCGTTTTCCAAAACACCTTTTACGAGTTCTGCTTTTGGATGAAAGGGCCAACTCTCTGGCTTTATCAATCCATCTTCATCTGTAAAAAAGCGAAGTCCGCCACTTTTTACGTCACTTGCTCCATATACAATACGTGTTAATTTGCTCCAATACATAGCACCCATACACATCAAACAAGGTTCAACTGTTACATACAAAGTTGCATTAGGCAAATATTTTGAACCCATAGAACCAAATGCAGAAGTAAGTGCAATAATCTCTGCGTGAGCAGTTGTATCATTTAATTTTTCTACTTGATTATATCCTTTGGAAACTATTTTGTTGTTAATAACAATCACAGCACCAATGGGCACTTCATCTTCGTCAAATGCAATTTGAGCTTGCTTTAGAGCCTGCTTCATAAAGTATTCATCATTCATATCAATCATCACAATATCTTATAATTTTTCAAAAACTTCTTTAGCAAAATCTGCAAGGCTTGGGTCTCTTGCTCCCATTAAAAGCAATACATTATTTTGTTGTAAATGAGGTTTTAGAGTTGCAATAAAATTATTTCTATCTTCAACAAAAAAAGCGTTACAACCCTTTGCCTGTAAGTCTTGTATTAAATCATTAGCACTAATATCTTTTACAGCTGTGCCGCCTGCATAAAAAATTTCGCTCATCCAAATTTCATCTTGTGGGCGAAGTGCATTGGCAATTTCTTCTACAAAATCGTTACGTAAAAATCTTGTTGGGCCATAACCGTGTGGTTGAAACCAAGCAACAACTTTATTGGTTAGCGGCTGCACACCTTTTATTGCAGCAGCACATTTTGCAGGATTATGAGCATAATCATCTATTACTAAAATATCATTCTTTTTTCCTAAAATTTGATTGCGTCTGTAAATGCCTTTATATTTTTTTAAAGCAGTTGCACAAGTCTGTAATTGAACACCACATTGATTTGCAACACAAACGGCAGCTAATGCATTTTCCATATTATGTCTTCCTATGGCTTTCATTTCAAACAGAACACCTTTGATTTTAAACTGCATATCGAAGCCATTCTGATTAAAGTTGGTCGCCATAAATCCAGCTCTTTCATCTGTTGCTGAAAAGTCTTGTTTGGTATCTTCTGAAAAAGGTGCAGCTAATTCGTGTGCAGCATTTACAATAAATTTATTGCTATTGTTTTTAAATATTTGAAAAATATCATTCAATTCTTCAAGCTCTTTATGGTCTTTATCAATGTTCAACAACAAGCCAATTTCTGGATGATAGCTTACAATACTTCCATCACTTTCATCAGCTTCTATAACTAACCATTCACCTTTACCAACAAACGCATTACCAATAAAATTTCTTTCTTGCAATCGCACCAAACCTGCACCACTAATGATACTTGGCTGCAAACCTGCAACATCTAATATATCAAAAATCATAGCTGTGGTTGTGCTTTTACCACTTGTGCCACCAACAGCAATCGTTTTTTTTGTATTACTAATTAACGATAATAATTCACTACGTTTTATAATTGGAATATTGAGTTGCTTTGCTTTTTGTATTTCAACATTTGAATCCTCAACTGCAGTAGAAACAATAATCAATTCTGTATTTTCATTAATGCCACTAGCATCTTGAGGGAAACATTTTACTTTAAATTTTTCCAGCTTTTCTTGTGTATCATTAAAAGTATTTGCAGCAAAATACCTATCGCTTCCACTTACATTTTTTCCAATGCCAGCACAGTATTGAGCCAATGCACTCATCCCTGTTCCAGCAACGCCAATAAAGAAAATGTTATTTATATTTTGAAAGTCTGTCATCGATTTAAAATTAAAAGTTAAAACCAAAAATTCTGGGAGTCATTAATCATCATTTACCAATACCAACTTACAATTTACTTCACATCATAATCTACCAAAACCCTTTCTGTTAAAGGATGTGCTTGACAAGTTAGAATAAAACCTTGCTCAATCTCTTCGTGTTCCAAACCCCAGTTTACATCCATTGAAACTTGCCCTTCAAGCAACTTTGCTTTGCAAGTGCAACACACGCCACCTTTGCAAGCAAAAGGTAAATCTGCCCCATTCTGTAACGCTGCATCTAAAATAGTTTTGTCCTCGTTAAATCCTATTTCAACTTCAAAAGTTCGTCCATCACTATTAATAGTAATTTTACTTTTTGCTTCAGATTTTACTTGTGGTACAAAAGTTTTATTTTTTGTTTTAGCAGATGTAGTGAACAGTTCAAAGTGAATTTGCTTTTTATCAATACTTTGTTTTTCTAAAAAGTCTTTTGCAGTAAGTATCATTTCTTCAGGACCACAAATAAAAAATTCACTACAATTTTTCCAGTTTATCAACTTAGATAATTGTTGTAATTTTTCTCCATCAATTCTTCCGCTGCTTATGGGTGCATGAGTTTTTTCTCTGCTTAATATATGTATTAGTTGAAGTCTGCCAACAAACCTATTTTTAAGTGCTTCTATCTGCTCTTTAAAAATTATTGAACCAGTATTTTTATTGCCATACACCAAAATAAATTCGCTTGTTGGCTCAGTAATTAATGTTGTTTTAATAATGGATAAAACTGGCGTAATGCCACTACCTGCAGCAATTGCAACATATTTTTTTGCAACGCAATTAGCATTCATTGTTCCAAATTTCCCATTGGGTGCAGCAACATCTATTCTATCACCAATTTGTAATTGATGATTTGCAAATGTTGAAAATAAGCCACCATCAACTTTCTTTACTGCAATTCTAAAATCATTTTCTAATGGTGAAGAACAAAGTGAATAAGAACGCCTTACTTCTTCATCATTAATCTTTGTTTTAAGTGTAATATACTGACCAGCTTTGTACGCAAATTCTTCTTTAATATTTGCTGGGATATTGAATGAAATAGAAACACAGTCGGCAGTTTCTTTTTTTATATCTTTTATAGTGAGCGTATGGAAAACCATTTTATAGTTTGGGGGGTTACAGTTTGAAGTTAATTATCACGTCATCAAATTATCACATTATCAAATCTTCTTCAATCCATCAATTAAAAAACTAATCATATTTTCTTCTAATTCTTTGCCCGTAATTTTTTGAGTGCTTCTATGCCAACTTTCTATGCCACCAATTGCGTGTAGCATAATTAGAACGCTAGTTGCGACATCCATTTTCTTAATTTCTTTTTTCTTTACACCATCTTCAATAATTGCTGCAAAGCGTTTTCTATAAGTCCTGCGTTGGTTTTGCATATTACTCAAATATGGATTATCCAAATGCTTCCATTCTCTATCGCTTACATACACTTCTTCAAAATGATTAATCATCCCATCAATATGAAAACGCAATAACACTTCAATTTTAGCTAATGCTGAAAGCTTGCTGCTTTCCACTTCTTCCATCTTTTGTGTGTAACGATTTGCAACATCAAAACAAATAATATTCAATAATTCATTTTTGCTTTTAATATGATTGTAAAGGCTTGCAGCTTCAACCCCCACAACATCAGCAATTTCACGCATACTTGCTGCTTTAAAACCTTTTTCTTTAAAAAGTATGGCGGCTTTTTCAATGATTACTTCTCTGCGAGTAGCTTGTTCGTTAGTGATTTTTATACGTCCCATTTGTCAAAAATAGGCTAACGAACGTTAGTAAAAAAATAAAGTGGTGAAACAAAAAAGCCACAGATCCGCAGAAAAAAATCTGTGTACCTGTGGCTTAAATAGAAATAATATTATTAGCTAAACAATCCGCCTTTTTTCATTGACTTTTTTGTTTCACCAATTTTAAAACCATTGTTATAAATTTCAATTTTATAATCGCCTGGTACAAATTGTGTTCCTGGTTTCCAATCAAAACTTACTGGTGTTACTTTTCCCAATTCGCAGTTTACGTCAATTTTTTCTGTGTATTGAAGCTCAGCACCTTCTCTAGTTTTAAAGCTTCCATTGGTTACAGATGTTTTACCATCTGGCCCAGTAACTACCACATAAATTGTTTTTTTACCTGATGGTGTAACACGATTTTCATCAACTACAAATGACAATCTAAAAAAGTCTGCACGTTTTGCAGTTTCAGTTTCTTTTTCTTTATCGCCACGCATTTTAATCGCTGTGATATTAATGTGTGATGCAGTTAAAGTACTTGCCACATCAACTTTTTCTTCAAGATTTTTTTTGTCGTTAGCCAATTTATCCTTGTCGCTTGCTAATTGTTGGTTTTCTGTAGTTAATTGTGTTTTCTCTGTAGTTAGTTGTTGTTTATCGGCAGTTAGTTGCTGATTTTCGCCTTTTAATCTTGCAACTTCAGTTTGTAAACTTTCAAGTTGTCCTTTGTATTCAGCAATTAATTTTTGAGCCTTTGCTAAATCACTAGCTGTAACATTTTTTTGCTTTAAAATACTGTTGATATTAGATTTTATTTTTGACAATTCTGCATTTTTTTCTGTTAATGCACTTTCTAATTGTGTATTATTTGCAGTTAATGTATCAACTTGCTTTGATGCAATTTCAAACTCAGCTTGTAATACGTTTTTTGCACTATCAAGATTTTGAATAGTTTGCTGCGTTATAACTTCTGTTTTTTTATCTTGTGTTTTATCAAAAATGATATATCCCAACAACAAAATGATGATACCAATTAATAAGGCATAGATTGTATTTCGATTATCTTTTTTTGGAGGTGTGCGATTTGCACTTGCAGAAGGAACGTAAGCCATTTTGTATTAATTTTAAGCCACAAATTTAAAGAGATGATTTCAAACTTATTATTATTAGATATTGAAACTGTTCCCATAACCCAAAACTTTAACGAATTAGATAGTAATTGGCAGCAGTTATGGATTGATAAAATAAGTAAATCGTTACCCGAGAATATTTTACCTGAAGATAGTTGGAAAATGCGTGGTGGAATAATGGCAGAATTTGGCAAAATAATTTGCATTAGCACTGGCTATTTTTTTGAAGATGAAAATAGGAATCAATGTTTTAAAATTAAAAGCATTTATAACGATGATGAAGTGCAGTTATTAAAAGATTTTACAGAATTGTGCAATAAATTTCATAAACATACCAGTGGTTTTATGTTTGGTGGACATAATATTAAAGAATTTGATATTCCTTATATATGTCGTAGAATATTAATTAATAATCTTCCCTTACCCGAATATTTATGGCTGCACGATAGAAAACCTTGGGAAATAAAAATGTTTGATACACTCAGTTGGTGGAAATTTGGGGACAACAAAAACTACACATCTCTTCATTTACTGGCAAATGCTTTAAACATTCCAACTAGTAAAAATGACATTGATGGTAGTATGGTGCAAGATGTTTATTACACCAATAAAGACTTAAATAGAATTGTGGAATATTGCCAAAGAGATGTTGTAGTTGTAGCAAATATAATTTTAAGATTTAAAAACTTACCATTATTGAAAGAACAATATGTATTAATAGTAAGATAATACAATCTATAAATTAAGCAATATTATTAAACAAAAACCCCAAACTAAATAAATAGTTTGGGGTTAATAATTTTTATGAAAGAAATACTAGAATCCTTTCTTAGCAACACCATCAGCGATAGCTTGTAAAGCTTTAGCTTCTCCAAGAATAGCTGCCATTTTGTTTCCTTTACCATCATGTCCTCCAGCCATATAACCACCTTTAGCAGTTCTAGTGATAACAGCATCTTGCATTGGAACATTTTTTTCTTTTGTTTTTAAGCAATATGCTTTAATCATTTTACTTGTGTCCATTGTGAAAATTTTTAAGTTAGTAATTTGTTTGAACATTGTAAAGATATCGTTGTAGCCTATTGAAGCTCAGTAAAATTATTCACATTTTAAAAGCCTATTTTTTATTGTCCATTTTACCAAAAGGAGCTTTGATTAATTTGGCAAAATTTTCATCTTCGGTATTAGGGTAATATTTGTCTAACCCATAAACGATTTTATCACTTTCTAGTTTTAAAAAAGTTCCTAATATCCTATCCCAAATTGATAAAATTGCACCATAGTTGCTATCGGTAAAAGGCTGCTTATAATGATGATGCACTTTGTGCATATTAGGAGAAACAAAAAAGTAACTAAACACTTTATCAAAAGTATTTGGCAAACCAATATTGGCATGGGTAAAAGCAGTTGCAAACACTAGTATCGTTTGATAAATCATTACTGCATACATAGGTGCACCAGCAACAAATATTGCTATAAAAAAGAACAAACCTCGCAGCACACTTTCAATAGGATGATGTCTTAAACCTGTTGTAACATCTACATTATTATCGGCATGATGAATAATATGAAAACGCCATAAAAAAGGAATTTTATGTTCTGTAAAATGCACTAACCAGCCCACAAAAAAATCTAATACAAAAAATGAAATAACGATACTAATTAAAGTTCCTGCATTTAATATTTGTATCAATCCAAAATGATTAGTAACACACCAATCACTGATTTTAATAATAACCAATGCTAAAAATGTATGAATAATAAGATGAATAACTGTAAAGCCCAAATTGGTGTAAGCGTGACTAAGTTTATTTCGTTTATAATTTGGTTTAACAAAAGGTATTGCACCTTCCAATATCCAAAAAATAATTAGACCACAAACCAATATCAGTAAGCGTTCTAGAGGTCGTTGCTCTAATGTTTTAAAATGATTGATAATATTTTGCAACATTATTTTTCGGTATTTTTTGGCGATTCTTCAATGTCTTCAAACTCGTATTTACAATCAAAACAATGATAAATTTCTTTGCCTTTTAGAGCATATGAAGTTAAAAACCAGCTTGCAATTGCAAACAACCAGTTAGCAGGATTTTTGGGCTGGTTAATATATTGCACAGATTTAGAACCACATTTAGGGCAAGTAATTTTTTGTTCTTCTTCAAAAACAAGCAATAATTCTTTAGCTTTTAAAAAGTCTGTATCAGCAACACACAATTTAATTCCTCCAATTGCATTTGAAAGTATTGGGTCAATTGTAACTGTAAACTCATCTTTTAAATAACAGTTAATATCTGCATCTAACATTTTGCTTAGCAACAAGTTTGCCTGTATATAATTGTCAAATGTTTTAATAGGTATAAACTCCATAATTATCTAAGTATTGTAACACTACCTGTTATAACTGGTCTATTATTTTTAGGGTCAATAATGTAGTAATAAGTGCCTACTGGTAACGGTTTACCATAATTATTTAGATTCCCATTCCAGGATTTTCTATAACCCAAGGTTTCATATACTTTTCTACCATACCTATCAAAAATAGTTAGTCTTAACCCTGCATAATTTTCTAATCCTTTTATTTCCCAAGTATCATTTTGTCCATCACCATTTGGCGAAAAAACATTTGGTATAACAAAGTCTTTTAGGACTGTAACTTTAACAAAATCAGTAGCTGCACAATTATAAGTTGTTAACACTTTTATTTTATATGTAGTATCAACAGGGTTTAAAATTGTGGGTTGCAAAATTGTTGCACTGCTTAAATTAAAACTTGGGCTCCAAGCAAAACTTACAACATTGCTGCTTGCAATAGCATTAATAGTTACAGGTTGACCACCAAAAACATACAAATCCAACCCTGCATCAATAGTTGGCAAAGGATAAACTGTTACCATTGTTGTATCTCTTGTAGTGCAACCATTTGCTTTAACATCTACTAAATATTCGCCAGATGTTGTTACAGTTATTTTGTTGCTAATACTCCCTGTATTCCATAAATATTGGCTTGCAGCAATATTGCTGGTTGCATTTAATATGGCACTATCACCATCGCAAAAACCAACTGTTGGTGGCAAATTTACTATTGGTAAATTATTGAAAACTACTGTTGCTGTATCTCTAGAAACACATCCATTTAAATCTGCTTTTACATTAAATGTTCCATTTGTTTTTACAAGTATTGTTGGGGTTATTGCACCATTACTCCAAATATAAATGGTGCCTGCAGCATTGTTAGCATCAAGCAAAACACTATCGCCACTACAACTAGTAATATTAGCTGGCAAATTCAATATAGGATATTGTGTAACTGTTACTATTGTAGTGTCATAAGCATCACAAACGCCTAATGTTGCTTTCACAAAATAGGTTCCAGATATTGAGGTGTTAATTTGTGATGACATTTCCCCTGTACTCCAAGTATAGCTTGTACCAGCAAATGTTGTAGCATCCAATGTTACATTTCCACCAGCACAAATATCTTTTGTGGCAGGTAAATTTAAAATAGGTGTATTATTAAAAACAGCAACTGAAGTGTCTTTTGTTGCACATCCATTTAAACTTGCATTTACAATATATGTTCCTGTATTTTTTATCGAAATTGTTGGTGTGCTTGCACCATTACTCCAAGTATAAATAGTTCCAACGGCATTTGTTGCATCAAGCAAAATACTGTCTCCTTTACAGCCAGAAATATTTGTTTGCAAGTTGAGAGTTGGATATTGAGTAACATTTAAAACTGTTGTATCATAAGCATCACAAACTCCTAGTGATGCTTTGACAGAATAGCTTCCATTTGTTTTTACCCAAATTGTAGGTGTGTTTTCCCCAGTACTCCAAGAATAATTAGTGCCAGCAAATGTTGTAGCATCTAATTTAAAACTATCGCCTGCACAAATATTTTTTGTTGCAACAAGTCTTAAAATTGGCGTGTTATTAAACACAGCAAATGAAGTATCAATAGCAGAGCATCCATTTAAACTAGCATTTACTATGTAAGTGCCTGTAGATTTTATCCAAAGTGTTGGTGTTATTGCTCCATTATTCCAAATATAAATAGTACCTGCAGCATTAGTAGCATCAAGCAAAATGCTATCACCCATACAACCAGAAATATTGGTTTGTAGATTCAATGTTGGATATTGTGTAACATTTAAAACTGCTGTATCGTAAGCATTACAAACACCTAAAGTTGCTGCAACTGAATATGTGCCATTTGCTTTTACATAGATAATTGGTGATGTTTCTCCTGTACTCCAAGTGTAGATTGTTCCTGCAAAAGTTGTAGCATCTAATTTTACACTATCGCCTGTACAAATATTACTAACTGCTGGTATGGTCAATACTGGAACATCATAAAACAAAACGTCAGCAGTATCACTTGCACCACATCCATTAAGATTAACATTTACAATATATTGCCCTGTTGTGGTAACTAAAATGGAGTCTGTATTTAATCCATTACTCCAATTATAAATACTACCAGCTAAAGTGCTAGCATTTAACCACAAACTATCTCCTTTACACTTAGTTGTATTGGCAGGCAAATTAAACACTGGATAAGGCTTTGCTGTTACAATCGTAGTGTCATAAACATCGGGACATCCATTTGCAATGATTGTTACAGAATATTTACCACTTGTTTTTACCCAAATTGCATTGGTAGTATCTCCATTACTCCATTTATATTTTAGTCCTAAATCGTTATTGGCAGTTAACAATACACTATCGCCATTGCAAAAATTTACAGTGGGTGGTAGTGTTGGTATTGCAGGTGCAATATATTTTATAAAACTAGTATCTGCTGCTTTACAGCCATTATTGCTGGTACAAGTCATAATATAATTTCCTGTTGCATTTACTTTAATAATGCTATCTGTACTTCCTGTGTTCCATAAACGATTAATTGCAGGCTGTGTGGTTGTATAGCTAAGAGCAACAGAATCTGGGCTACAACTTGAATAGTTTTTTACTGTATTATTCACTATAAAACTATCAACTACTACGGTAAAAGTATCTTTCTGATAGCAGGAGTTTTTATATGTTGCAACCGAGGTATAAAGCCCAGATGAATCTGGTTGAATTGTTGCTGTTGTATCTCCTGTACTCCATAGAAAACTGGTATTTGTAGAATCTGAGAAAAGATTTTTAATGCTTGTATTGGAACGATAACAACTGGTAATATTTGATTTATTGGTTTTTGTCCAATATTCAATAATCTTTATAGGAATACTATCAGCAGCACCAGAACAGCCTGATTGTTGCATTTTTATTAAAATATTTTCGTTGTCATCACCAATACCATCATCAATTACATTAATTGCAAAAGAATCAACTGTTTTATATGCAGGTATTGTAATAGTTGCAGGTGCTGTAAAATCTACTCCATTAACTGCACTACCTGTGTAATTAAAGTTTAGTGTTAATGCTTTAGTAGTATCTAATTTTAAATTACGATTAATTTTGATATACTCTTTAGGATGGCACCTTTCAACCACCACTTCTTTTCCAGAGTCTTTGTAAGAATTTGGGATACTTAATGATGCAGGTGGATTAGATACTAAACTGTTCGCTTTTAAAAAAACACCACTATCATAAGCACCATCACCACCATCGGCAATTGCTAATTTTAAGTGATATGTTTTGCAAGGAGTAACTTTTGCTTTAGCCACTAGTTCAACAGTTCTTCCTCGATGAGTCATATAAGCATTTCCATTGTTATTGTAATAATATACAGGAAATGGAGCACCAATACCAGTAGATTGACAATTAGCTGTAAAATCTGCAGGGTTGCCACTACTAGGAGTTCCATTATTGATGCTGTTTACAGATACTGGTATGTTTGATAATTGATTGGGAACTATTGCAATATTTTTATAACCTACAATTCCAAATCCTGTGAGTTTGAATCCAAAAACATCAAAAAATTTGGCACACACAAAGCCATTGTATTCTTCTGAAGAGAAGATATAACTAAAAGAAATACTATCACCTTTTGGAACTAAGTCAAACTCTAAAACAGCTGCATCATGTGTAACTACTGGAGGAACCAAAAAAGGGGGAAGTAATAAATCTAACCAAGTATCGCCAGCAGTACCAAGATTATTACTAACAACTGTATTTTGATTTTGCCCATTAATGCCCCTTATTGAACCATTTGTTTTTGCAACACCACTTGTTAATACTATACCATTTGTAAATGGAAAAGCATTTGCAGTAGCATTAAACTCCCCACATTGTGTGGCTTTGCTTATTAATGTTACATTAGAAATGGTAACCCCGGGACCAACAATTTTTTGTGCAAGTTGAGCTGCCGTTTGTCCTGTTGTAACTGTAATTTGCGAGTATGATACTATACAGTTTAATAATGTAGTAAGAAATAAAAACGTAAATAATAATTTTCTCATCGAGTTGAAAGTAAGTAAAAAATGTATAATCGAAAAATAATCTGTATGGTGGCTAATGAATATACCACACAAATTATGTATTAAGTTAGTTATTTTATGGAAAATGATGTATTTACAGGATAATAAAAAAGCCCCGATTCTTTTACAAGAATTGGGGCTTGGGAAAACACTTATATATATTAATTGTTAAGCATTAAAGGCATTACTAACATCAGCAATTCTTCTCCTTCACTTTGTTCTGATGGTTTAATAATACCCGCACGTGTTGGAGTAGAAAGTTCAACATTAATTTCTGTTGTATCAACAGCGTTTAACATTTCAATTAAAAATTTAGCATTAAATGCAATCTGCAAGTCGCTGCCATCAAACTGGCAACTCATTCTTTCATTACCCTCATTACTAAAATCAACATCTTGTGCTGCCATTTGCAATTCACTACCACTAATGGTTAATGCCACCTGATTGGTACTTTTATTAGCAAAAACGTTTACCCTGCGTAAAGCACTTTGAAAATCTGATTTGTTTACAACTAGCTTGTAAGGATTATCTATTGGAATAACCACTTTATAATCGGGGAATCTAGCATCAATTAATCTACAAATTAGTTGAATATTAGGATGTTTGACAAACAAGTGGTTCGAGTTGTAACTAATCGTTAATTCATCATCGTTATCTGGCAACGAATTTTTTAATAAATTCAATGGCTTTCGTGGTACAATAAAAGAATCCTCTTTAGTTGCACTAGCATCTGTTCTAATATACTTTACAAGTTTATGTGCATCGGTAGAAACAAATTGAATTTGTTTTTTTGACAATTCAAAAAATACACCTGTCATTGCTGGTCTTAAATCATCATTGCTTACTGCAAACAAAGTTTTATTAATTGCCGAAACTAATGCTGTGCTTGTCATTGAAAAAGCATTTGCATCATCTGCACTTGGTTCTTTAGGAAAGTTATCAGGATTTTCGCCCATAATTTTATACTTGCCATTATCGCTAGTAATGTCTATTCCAAAATTTTTGTCAATACTAAAAGTTAGCGGTTGATCTGGTATATTTTTTAAGTAATCACTCAATACTTTGTGAGGAATACACACCCTACCATCTGTTTTGCTTTCTACTTCTAATTGCACTTTCATTACAGTTTCCAAATCTGTAGCTGTAACACTAAGTTGCTTGTCTTTTATTTCAAACAAAAAATCTTCTAAAATGGGTAGTACTGTATTAGAATTGATTACACCATTGATTTGTCCTAATTGCTTAGAAAGAATTGAAGACGACACTATAAACTTCATAAATCACATTTTTGTAATGGCAACAAACCTAAGGCAAATTGATATATGGTTTAAAAAATTTTATGCAGGTTTTAGTTTTGGCAACTCGGCTAAAAAAATAGTTATTTGCAAAACTTTTCTATATATGTTACCTCGTTACAAACGTATTTTACTAAAACTTTCTGGCGAAGCTTTGCAAGGCAATTCAAAAAGTGGTGAGCCATTTGACCCCAAAATTTTAGAGCAATATGCACAAGATATTAAACAAGTTACCGATTTAGGTGTGCAAGTTGCTATTGTAATTGGTGGTGGCAACATTTACAGAGGAATGAATGAGGCAGAAAGTGGTATTGAACGTGCCCATGGCGATTATATGGGAATGTTGGCAACTGTAATAAATGCTATGGCAATGCAAGCAATGCTAGAGAAAATTGGTGTGTATAGCCGTTTGCAAAGTGCTATTAATATGGAACAAGTTGCTGAACCTTATATACGCAGAAAAGCTCTACGACACTTGGAAAAAGGGCGTGTTGTAATTTTTGGTGCAGGCACTGGTAATCCTTATTTCACAACAGATACAGCTGGCAGTTTACGTGCCATTGAAATGAAAGCAGATGTTATATTAAAAGGAACTCGTGTAGATGGTATTTACACTGCCGACCCTGAAAAAGATGAAACAGCAACCCGCTACGAAAAGCTTAGTTTTCAAGAGTGTATAGATCAAAAGTTAAAGGTGATGGATATGACTGCCTTTACACTTTGTATGGAAAATAAACTACCCATTATTGTTTTTAATGTAAACACTCCTGGTAATTTATTACAAGTTGTTCAAGGTATGAATATTGGAACACTTGTTTCCTAATTGTAAATTATTAATGGTTAACATAATTTCAATAATCATTAATAATTAATCAATAACAATTATGACTATCATCCCCCTTTCTGAAGGTGCTTTTACAATAGATAAAACAAAGGTTTTTGTTCCGTTTGAATTAGAACAAGACGACTTGCAACAACGCCCTGTAGGCAGTTTGTTGGTAGAAGTGCAGCCATTTGTTGTAATAACTAATCAAGATGTGCTATTAATAGATACAGGCTTGGGGTTTAGCAAAAACGGGCATTTACAAATTCATCAAAATCTTTTGGCAGCTGGTATTTTACCAGAAAAAGTGACCAAGGTTTTAATGAGTCATTTACACAAGGACCACGCAGGGGGCATTAGCAAAATGGATAAACTAGGCAACTATCATTTATCTTTTGAAAATGCCACTTACTATGTGCAAGAAAAAGAATTTGAATTTGCAATGGAAACAGGATTTCCATCTTTTATGAGTGAAGAAATTAGTGTTTTACATAGTCACCCACAAGTGGAATGGTTAAAAGGTGATGGCATCATTGATGGTTATATACAACACCAAACCACAGCAGCACATAGCCCATATCATCAAGTATTTTGGATAAAGGAAAACAGCGAAACCATCTTTTTTGGTGGTGATGATGCTCCACAATTGCAACAAATGAAAACGAAGTTTGTTGCTAAGTACGATTTTGATGGCAAAAAATGTATGCAGCTTCGCCAACAATGGTGGGATGAAGGCCTACCAAAAAACTGGAAATTCCTGTTTTATCACGATATTAAAACGCCAGTTTGGGGCTAAAGGCAATTTACCACAGAGGCAAGGAATTAGGGAGTTTTCGCTGTGCCTCTGTAGTAAAAATGTATTAGGGATTTATAATAATTTTTCTAATTCCTTCATTTGTTTTTAAATAATATAAACCAGCGGCAAAACCAGCAATATCAACACTTTGATAGCCTTGTTGCAAAATAAATTGCATAACAACTTTACCTTGGGCATTCACTACATTTGCTGTTGTATTGTTTAATGCAGATGCATTTATTTTTAATTGTAATTGATTTTTAGTAGGATTTTTTACAACAATTAAACCATCAAACTCTTGAATACTTGAACTTAGTTTAATGATGTTGCTATAACTAAACATTCCATTTTTATCCAACATTTTCAATCTCACATAAACAACATTGGCTTTATCTATACTGTAGAAATAACTGTTGCTGCCAATGCCTTTGGCTGCTACTTCTGCAACAGCTTTAAAGTTGGTTCCATTGCTGCTTGTTTCTATAATAAAGTAAGCTGTGTTTACTTCGTTGGCTGTACTCCAATACACTAAAATTTTATCTATTTCTTTTTGAGCAATAGCACTAAAGTTTAGCAATTGCAATGGCAATGGATTTTGAATAATAGTAATTGCTGGTTTGGTAATTACCGGACTGTTATAATCGAAATAAATAGCTGCTTTGTTGTGGATAGTTGTGCCATTGGTGACTGTTGCAACAGGTTTCATTTTAAAGCTCACAAAACCATTGCTGCCAAATTTATTCACGTTGCTATCGGGCAACATAATATCTAAAAATTCAAAGAAAATAATATTGTTTTTTACTGTTGTTCTGCAAGGGTGCGATGAGCTTACTATTTGCAACTGATTCGTTTGTAGTTTGTTATCTAATGTATCGGCAATAACCACATTAAAAGCGGTATCGGTACCTGTGTTTTGAAAGCGAATGGTGTAATCAATATCTTTTCCATCTGTTACTTGTTGAGGTGTTAATGTTGGGGTGGCTTGTTTATCATTGGGATCGTAACTGCCACGAACTGTAGATTTAACAGTATCGTTTGCACTAACAGTGTTTGTTGTAATGTTTGCAACAGATTGCAAATTGCTGCCAATAACAGCATTTGGTTTTACTGCAAAATAAGCTATAAAACTACCTGTTTGCCCAGGTGTTACATTACCAATATTCAAACTTAATTTGCTACCACTATTTGTAACTCCACCAACAGAACTTGAATCATATTTCAGCAAACTATTCTCATAGTTTAAACTACCAACAGCATTGCTTAAAACCGTTGTGCCAACATTTTCATAGTTTACTAAATATGGATATGCAAACCCTGGACGTGCAGCCCAATTAGTGGGTGTTAGCTTAATGGCTATACTATCTTTTAAAACAGAGGGTTGCAAAGCAAATGTGTCGTACACAATGGTATCATAACTGGAGAATGTGTGTGTATAGCTTGGTGGCACAGCTTTATAAAATGGGGGTGCTTGTGCTATAATAGTATAACTGCCTAGGCTGTCTGCATTTAAAAAAGCACTGCCACTTGTATTGGTGTAGGCATAATTACTATTGGATAATGTAAGTTTTAAATTGTGCTTAGGAAATTCATTTGCATCTAATTTGTTGTTACTATTAATATCAGTAAAAGTAATTGACTCAATTATAGGGAATGAATGACACCTGTTTCTATTATTAGTTGTGTTGCAAATTGGATAGGTTGAGTCTTTCCAAAAGATTGAAAAATATGGGTCTAGCGATTTATTTGGTAAACACTTTATAATGGAAGTGTCAAAAAATAAACTGTAGGTATAATCTCCTAAAAATGGTAAGCATTGCAAATTATTACTATCACAGTGGAGAATCATATATCCATTATGATTTGATTCTAAAAAACTAAGTTTATTTTTTGTGCAATAAAGTGTATATAAGTTTAAGGGTATTTTTCCAATATCAGTAATTAGATTTCTGCTACAATCCAGTTCTTCTAAACTATCATTTAACATTCCCACAAGTGAAGTTATTTTATTGTCAGAGATTCTTAGTGTTTTAACGTTATATGGAATTTTGGGAATGGTAGTTAATTTGTTTGTGTTGGCATATAAATACTCTAAATTCACTGGCAAATTTGGTAATGAGTCGATATTATTGCCAGATATATCTAAACTGTATAAAGTGGAGGGTAAACTGGGAAGTGTAACTAACGAATCTCGCATTAAATTCAAAATCCAAAGTTTATTTGGTAAATTACAAATAAAAATATTTGGATTATCAATTATACTCAACTGTTGCACATTTGATGAAAATAAGTTTAGTGTGTCAATTTGGTTTGTTAAGGCAAAAATTGTAATCAGTGAATTTGGGAGGTTTTTTAGTTTTTTTAATTTGGCGTTATTGATTAAACTCAGATAATTAAGGTTTGGTGGTAGGTTAGAGATTTCAAAAACAGCAGTATTTGAAATCTCTAAATAATTAATATCTGTAAAATATTGAATGCCGTCTATTGAAGAAACATTTAGTGAATC
>JBMLRA010000016.1:0-87038 GCA_049241265.1 Chitinophagaceae bacterium | reverse complement strand
TTAATGTTTTTATAAGCAAAAGGAGCTTCATCTAATCCACCACCTAAAAGTTTAACGCCATACTTTTTCAACTCATCGTTTAAAGCATTTTGAGTAATGGATTGCATTGCTCTTGTTCTACTCATTTGTCTTCCTGCACCATGTGCAGCAGAATTAATAGAAGCAACTTCGCCTTTGCCTTTTACAATAAATCCATCAGCAGTCATTGAGCCAGGAATAATACCTAAAACACCTTTGCCTGCTGGTGTTGCACCTTTTCTATGCACAATCACTTCTTCATTATTATACATTTCTTTCCAAGCAAAATTGTGGTGGTTTTCTACCATTTTAATGGGTGATCTACCCAGTTGCTTTGCCATTTTTTGGTGTATAATATGATGACAGGCACTTGCATAATCGCCAGCTAAATTCATTGCCAACCAATACTCAATACCTTCTTGTTCATCTAAATTTAGCCAAGCTAAATTCTTAGCTTCATCAGGTAATCGTCTTTTGTCTTTAGCAATTTTGGTGTAATGATTGGCAATATTTGCACCCAAAGCCCTTGAGCCAGAGTGAGACAATAAGCCAATATACGTTCCAACATCAACACCCAACACTTCGTCTTTTTCGGTAATTTCTACAATACCAAATTCAACAAAATGATTACCAGAACCGGAAGAACCTAATTGTCTTAAAGCCCTTCCTTGTAAGGATTTCAGTAATTCAATTTCATTGAATTCTTTTCTATCCATCACTTCGTGAATGGCAGGTTGTTTAAATTGAGCACCGCTACCAAACAAAGTGTTTTCGTGCAACTCCCTTATAAAAAAGCTTTCTCTTTGAATCAAATCTTTTACATCAATATCAAAAATACTCAAGCACATTCTGCACCCAATATCAACACCCACACCATAAGGAATAATAGCATTTTTTGTTGCTAAAACCCCACCAATTGGCAAGCCATAACCTTGGTGTGCATCTGGCATTAAAGCACCTGCAACAGTTATTGGCAAAGTTGATGCTGTGTTCATTTGTTTAAAAGCACCTTCTTCAATATGATCTGCTCCAAAAGTATTGTAAGGCACAGCCGTCACAAGTGTTTCATTGAATGAGTCTTTAACTTCTTTAGCAATTAATTTGTCGGTAATTGCTCCTAAGTTTTCATCATTTACAAAGTCTTTTGGCGAAGCCAATATTGCTTTCAATATTTCAAAGGCTTCTTCTTTTGAATGATGTTTGTAATGTTTTTCCATTACGTTCATAGCTACTGGAATTACAGGGCTTTCAGGAAATCCTAAAGCCCTTAATTCTTTTGCTGTTATTTTTAATTTCATTTTGTTTTGTTTTTGCCACGAAGGCACGAATTGATAATTTTATTTAAATTTGATTGTGCCTTAGTGGTAATTTTTGTAATAAATTATTCTCCATACTTCAATAAAAACTCTGGGTTAATTGCTTTAAAACTCACCCTGCCATTATTAAAATAATTGGTGCTTAAAAGCAAGTCTAACTTTTCGTCAATAGGTCTTATTACTATTCCTTCTGCCCACATATTATTACTAATGTTACTTTTGATAGTTGCCATTTTTACAATCGCTTCAATGTCATTTTCAAGTTCGTAGTTAGTAGAAACTATTGGTACAGTTGGCAAGTGTAATAGTTTCATCAACGCCATAAATTTTTCAAACTTTAAGTATTCGAATTTATCAATATCAAATGCATTAAAAAATAATACAGTTTGTCCTTTAAGCATCATTTTATTACTTTGAATTCCTTCACCTATCAACTCTCCTTGAATGGCATAGTTTCCATTTAACGATTTCAATTTATTCTCCAAGTCCATTGCTCTTGCAACTTTCCAAAAACTATTTTCTGCATCTTCTACCAAATCTAAATTTCTGCTACACACACCAAAAACATTATTGTTGATATAAAAAGTTGCTGAGCTTCCATCTAATTTTTCAGTAATGTAGCATTTTGCACCTTTGTATTTATCCAATAGTTTTTGCAAAACCTGAACCCTGGTCTCATCTGTTTTTGGAATAAATGAAGGAAAATTTCCTTTAGCAACACCAGCCAAACAAGCTGGCATTGGTGGCTCATATTTTACAATCCCTAATGCATCTGTGCAATCTGCATCTTCCAATATTTCAAAGTCGTTAGGTAAGATGGATAATGGAAAACAAATTCCTTGTGATACTTGCCCACGAAGCCTTATAGTTCTTACCCTCATTCCTCTTGGTTTTAGAAATTCAAACTCAGATTTGTTCGGCATTAAGCAATCTATTTCGCAATACACTACCAAATCACCAACTTTAAATTCGTCTTTTTTTACTACTAATTGCCAGCCTAAAACAGTTGCACGTTCTATGGCTTCAGCATTTTCTATGGCATCTAATGCCAATACTTTTTGTATGCTTGCTAACTTTCTCATAACATATTTTTATCATCGCTTACCCCTTGCCCCAATTGACAAGGGGGCGACAATGTGTTTTACATTTGGTGGATGAAACAAGAATCGAACTTGTGCAACCACAGCTTCAATGTGGCACTCTACCTACTGAGTTATTCATCCAATTTTTGAGTCGTGTAGAAGAGTCGAACTTCTATAATTGCTTTTGCAGAGCAATACATTACCAATCTGACAACACGACTTTTCTTGGTTGACTTCGGGTCTCGAACCCTGTTCTCCACATTCACAGTGTGGTACTTTGCCTGTTAAGCTAAAGCCAACGTTTAAGTATTCTCAACGAGATTCGAACTCGCATCAACTGGTAGAAAGCCAGTTATCCTAAACCATTAGACGATGAGAATATTTTGTATAGGAGACAGGACTCGAACCTGCATCCTCCCCAATCCAAATGGGGTATCCAACCAATTGGAATGCTCCTATATTTTGTTATTGAGACTGGACTCGAACCAATATCATCAGAATCAAAGTCTGATATGCTAACCATTGCACCACTCAATAAGCCTGCTTAATTTTCTAGCACCATTTCTCTTCTAAACCCAATTACAGTGTGTTGTTTAGCTTCATAATGATTGTCATCAGGATTGGTAATTTCAGCAAGTGTCATTGGTTTTGTTATTTCATTCAACAAACCCAAATGATTACTTAACTTGTTTGCTTTTGCAACATCTAATTTACCAAACTCATATTTTGCTATCAATCTTCCTTTACGCATTAAAGCACTATCAACGAAGCTTAATTCACTATTGAAAGTGCAGATAATCTGAACGTTCAAACAATCACTTAACAAGCCATCACTAATGTTCAACAAGTTGCTTACACTACTTTGGCTACTGAATCTTCTATCCATAATAATATTCTCAGCATCTTCAATTACTAAAATACTATTTGGGTTGTCAATCAATAAATCCATAAACTCAGGATTCATTAAATTGCTTGCTACACTTGGGCTTACGAACATTACTTTCTTTTTCAACGACCCAATTAAATGTCGCAAGTAGGTTGTCTTTCCTGTACCAGGCAAACCATGCAACAACACAATCCCCTTATCTTTTTCTCTACCCAATCTTTCTTTGATGGTAGCATCCACAGCTTTAAAATCGTCGTTGTAATACAAATCCAAGTCAAGTTCTGTTGGGGTAATGTTGATGGTTTTAAGCTCAAGGCTATTGCCATTTAATGAAATGATATTGATTTCATAATCCACTTCTTTACATTCAGCTTTATGATTTTTAAATTCATCTATTATTTTTTTTACTCTTTCAAATTGTGAATTTTGGTAATAGATAATAACATCATCATAACTTAAACTAATCATCATTTTATGGTCCAGAATAAAAATTGTTTTGTCATACTCAATCTCATTTTTGCCCCAGTTGTATTCATTACTTTGAAAAATGCTTTTTACTTTTCCGTATTTGTTACTTTTAATCAAATCAAACACAGCACTCAGTTTCACATCAGTAATCTCTGCAATATTTGGCTGTCTGTTAAATCTATTCACATATAAATTTCTTGTTTCTATGTAGTGATTTCCAAATGCAATTTTTTCTCTATTAATAGACTGACTGATATCTGTTTTGTATTTTAAGATCTTCAACCAAACAAGTTGTATCCATTTTTTTAAACTATTAATTGTTTCCATTTCTTTTAAATTTTTGACATAAAAAAACCCAGTCTGTTTTTACACACGACCGGGTTTCATACCTCCTTGCCAGCACAGGCTAGCTAAGATTTTGTATACCTTTTCGGTCGTTTATATTTTTTGTACTCATCACTAAACACTCTTGTAAAGGGTGTGTTATAGCTATGATTATTAATCTGTTCTTTACAGTTTTGTTGTATTTTTTTTAGCATTTTTAAATTTTGTTTAAAAACAAAAAGCCCCGCTTTTTGTAGCGAGGCTTTTTTGTTTTATAATGAGTTTATCGTTTATAAATCAACATAAAATGCCCCGCAAATAGTATAGTAACCCATAGGTGTACTAAACGATTTTTTTGTTTCGATATGTAAATTTATACGTTGCATTTCTTTGTGCTTTATTGCACTGCAAAATTGTAGCGATGTTTTTCAATCTGCCAAATTTATTTTTTTATTTTTAAAATAATATTTTTTAAATATCTTGCAAAAGCCTTATAAATAAAGGGTTTCAACGAATTTAACTTTTATAAAAATAAATACTACTTGTCTGCTGTTTGTTTGAATTACTTGTGGTATTTATTATTTAAGATTCAATTGTTCTAGCTTTTTATATTAAATTGTCCCATAAAACTGATAATATTTTTTTACATTAACCCAACATCCCGCTATCTTCATCGCAAATATTTTACTTGCAATTAACAGAAGAACAAATATTAGCATTAGCACCAGACGAAGCATCAAAAAAAGCCGGGAAAGATTTATCTAATCTTGCCAAGTGGGTAAGCAAAGGTTGTAATGAAGAAGCCATTTGGGGTGAGTGTCAGGGTAGTGGTAGTAAGCCCTATCAAACACAAATAGATGTAGCAGCACTTGCTTTTAAATGTTCCTGCCCCAGTAGAAAGTTTCCTTGCAAACACGGTATTGGTTTATTGCTTTTGAATGCTAAATACAACAATACATTTACCAATACAACACCCCCTGCTTGGGTAAAAGACTGGCTTGATAAAAGAACTGAAAAAGCTGAAAAGAAAGCAGAGCAAAAAGACAAGCCTGTTGATGAAGCTGCTCAGGCCAAACGGTCCAAAGCCAGAGAGCAATTGATTGAAGATGGTATAGAAGATATTTTACTATGGATGAAAGATGTGTTGCGAAATGGTATCATTAATATTCCAGAAAAAGGCACTGCTGATTTTGATGCTATTGCTAAAAGAATGATAGATGCGAAAGCTCCAGGATTGGCTGCTATGATAAAAGCTCTAATCAACATCAATTACTACCAAGAAGGTTGGCAGCACTTATTCATCAATCAGATTTCAAGAATATATCTTGTTATTTCAGGATTTAAAAACAAGGCAACAATCAACCCCGTTTTATTTGAAGATATCAAAACTGCAATTGGCTTTACACAAAGTCAGGAAGAATTAAAAACACAATCAGGTATTAAAGATCATTGGTTGGTTATTGGTAAAAAAACTAATGAGGAAGACAATATCACCACCGAAAGAAATTGGTTGTATGGCATCAATACACAAACTTATGCTTTGGTGCTACAGTTTAGTGTTCGTGGGCAGGGAATCACATTTTCACTAACACCTGGAATGATGGTAGACGCAGAATTAGTTTTTTATCCATCAGTAAAACCATTAAGAGCTATTATAAAAAATTATTCTCAAATGCAGCAAAACATTGCTGTTAAAGGATTTGCAGGCTGGCAGCATATTGTAGAAACACAAACTGAAATAAGTGCTGATTTGCCTTTTTTTACTGAAAGACCTTATATAGTGCAGCAATTGATGCCAGTTAATTTTGATGGGAAATGGTGTTTGAAAGATGCAACTGATTTTTTAATGCAAATGCCTGATTCGTTTTTGAATCATTACAAATTGCTGGCTATCAGTGGAGGCAAGCCTTTGGATATGGCTGTAAAGGGAAGAGAAAATATATTTGAGCCCATAGGCGTTTGGGCTGGAGACCAATACATCAGCCTATAAATTATTGTAATGGAATTTTGGAATCAAATAGTACAAACTGCCGTTATTGGCACAGAGAAAAAACAAATTGACCCAAATACTTTGGCTAGTGACTTTGCTGTTCCTGCAACTACTATTATTGAGAATACTACTATTGACAGAGAAGAGCGATTTTTACAAGTAGCCACATTAGCTTTCAGCTACAGACAATCGGGTTTTGAACCATTGCATAAGCCAAATATTTCTACTGATGTTTGCCCTGAAGAAACTAAATATTATTGCTCTGATATGGCACTGCAAACCCTTAAAGATATATTGTTTGAAGACAGTAATAGCTTGTTGAAAATATGGTTGAAAAAATGTAATCAACATCAACAAATCATTCATCCATCTGTTTTACCAGATTTGTTAAATAAGGCTGTACAGCAAAAAAACTTAAGAGAAGATATTGTGAATTGTTGTGGTAATAGAGGCAAGTGGTTAATGCAGTTTAACAAAGATTGGTGTTTTGGAAATGATATTACAGATATTGAACAATGGAATACTGGCACAACGGAACAACGCAAAAAATATTTAATATCACTTAGAGAAACAGACTCATCTAAAGCAATAGATTTATTGCAGGAAGTGTGGACGAAAGAAAATGCTGCTACTAAACAATCTTTGCTAGAAGCGTTAGAGATTAATCTTTCAGCAGAAGACATTAGCTGGCTTGAAAGTATTGCTATAGATAAGAGCCAGAAAGTAAAGGATGAAGTATTAAGATTGTTAAAGAAAATTCCTTCATCTACAATAATGAAAGCTTATTTTTCTTTGGTTGCTCAATCATTGCATATCAGAAAAGAAAAAACAATGTTTGGACTTTCATCTAAACAAATACTAGAAATAAAAGTTCCTGAAAATATTGATGAAAGTATCTTCAAATCAGGCATTGAAAAGTTAAGCAATCGTAAAGAATTTAATGATGATGAATTCATCGTTTATCAACTATTACAGCAAATACCACCAACTTTTATAGCATCTCATTTTCAGTTGTCGGCAGAAGATGTCATTCAATTTTTCCAAAAGGAAGATGGGTTAAAAAAATGGATGCCAGCCCTTGTAACTGCTACAGTTCAGTTCAATGATAAAAAATGGGCAATAGCCTTGATGCAACATAGTCAGGTTTTTTATTTGGATATTCTGCCACTAATCCCAGCAGAACAACAGGAATATTACAGCAAAAAATTTTTTAAAGGAAATGAGCATAGCATTATTCAATATGCTCTTAACTGGCAAACAGAATGGAGTATTGATTTAACTAAAATGATTATCAGCTATACTGCTGCCAATCATTACAACTATTACCGCTCGTTTTATAATCATTATATTCACTTGATTCCAGCACAAGTAATATCAATTTTGGAGGCTTGTACACCAACAGAAGAATATGCAAAAAATAGCTGGATAAATACTAGTGAATATATCAATAAACTTATTTCACTTAAACAGCAAATTAGTCAATCATTTAAATAAAACAATCCATATATGTCAACAGTCTTACGCCAACACGCAGAACAATTATTTGCACATGAACTGGAAGAACTTAAAAAGTCTGACACAGGACAAAGACCTGTCAATTGGTTACTTACACCTCAGGCAGTTGTTACTTATTTAGTGGGTGGTACGCTTAAAAATGGATTTGAGGTAAGCCCCAAATACATTGGCAGTAGGCGTTTGATGGAAATAGCTGTGGCAACTTTAACAACTGACAGGGCTTTGTTGTTATATGGATTGCCAGGTACAGCAAAGAGCTGGGTAAGCGAACATTTAGCAGCTGCCGTTAGTGGAGACAGTACATTAATCATTCAAGGAACAGCTGGTACTAGTGAGGAGTCTATTCGTTATGGATGGAACTATGCACGACTACTTGCAGAAGGACCAAGCGAAAACGCATTGGTTGAAACACCTGTGATACGTGGGATGAAAGATGGTAAAGTTGTTCGCATAGAAGAGTTAACACGTATAGGAGCTGATGTTCAAGATACGCTCATCACCATCTTATCAGAAAAATCTTTACCCGTGCCTGAGCTAAATACAGAAGTGCAGGCAATTAGAGGGTTTAATGTGATTGCAACAGCCAATAACAGAGACAAAGGTGTGAATGAATTATCGAGTGCATTAAAACGAAGATTTAATACAGTAATACTTCCTGTTCCTGATAGTATGGATGAAGAAATTGATATAGTAAAAAGGCGTGTGGAGAGCTATGAAAAAACAATGGAACTTCCTGTTGAAAAACCTGCACTACAGGAGATCAGAAGAATCGTTACCATTTTCAGAGAACTAAGAAATGGCGTTACGCTTGATGGCAAAACAAAAATTAAATCGCCAACAGGAACATTAAGCACAGCCGAAGCAATTTCAGTTGTGAACAACGGATTGGCAATGGCTGGCTATTTTGGTGACGGGCAATTAAAAGCCGCTGATTTAGCAGCAGGTATTATTGGTGCTGTTATCAAAGACCCTGTACAGGATAAAATTGTTTGGCAGGAATATCTGGAAACTGTTGTGAAAACAAGAGACGAATGGAAAGATGTTTATAGAGCTTGCAGAGAGATGTTATAGCAAATTAAAACAAAGAAATGGCAATTCATATTTTAGGCATAAGACATCATGGACCAGGTTCTGCAAGAAATGTTAAAACATTTTTAGAAGAACTGAAACCTGATATTATTTTAGTGGAAGGGCCACCAGAGGCTGATGCTTTGCTGCAATATGCAGACAATACTACACTGGTTCCTCCTGTGGCTATTCTTGCTTATCAGGCAGATAATATTCAACAGGCTGTTTACTATCCCTTTGCTGAATTTTCGCCAGAGTGGCAAGCCATACAATATGCCAGCAAATCAAAAATTCATATCCGTTTTATGGATTTGCCTTTAGCTCATTGGTTTGCAATAGAAAATCAACAAGAAGGGGAAAAAAATGATGAGGATGTTGCAATAACAGTTGAAAGCAATATCCTTGAAGAAGAAAGTGAAGTCATTGAAAATATTAAGAATCCAATCAGATATTTAGCAGCAGCCGCAGGCTTTTCTGATGAAGAAAAATGGTGGGAGACAATGTTTGAACATCGTTTACAAAATGAACAGGTATTTGAAGCAGTTGGTGAAGCAATGCAAGCATTAAGAGAAACGTTGCCATCAAAAAATGAATACAGAGAACAGTTGCGTGAAGCCTGGATGCGTAAGATGATACGACAGGCAGAAAAGGAAATGTTTCAAAATATTGCTGTCATTTGTGGGGCCTGGCATACACCTGCATTGAGCAATATGCCAAAAGTAAAAGATGATAATGATTTGCTGAAAGGTCTTTCAAAAGTTAAAGTAGAAGCCACCTGGATACCCTGGACTTATAATAGACTTAGTTTATACAGTGGTTATGGTGCTGGCATTGCATCTCCCGGTTGGTATGACCACGTTTGGCATCATCCCAATGATGATGGCACTTTATGGATGGCTAAAGTAGCACAGCTGTTCCGAAAGAATCAAATGGATACTTCTGTTGCTCACGTTATAGAAGCAGTGAGATTAGCATCTTCTCTAGCATCATTAAGAAATATTTCAAAAGCTGGGTTAGAAGAATTGAACGAAGCTACATTAAGTGTTTTGTGCAATGGCGAAAATATTTTGATGTCATTAATTCAAAACGAACTCATTGTTAGCAACAGAATAGGTACAGTTCCAGAAGAAATACCCAAGCCCCCATTGCAGGTTGATATTGAAAAAATACAAAAGCGATTGCGTTTACCAGCTAGTGCAGACTGGAAAGATTATATGCTGGATTTGCGTAAAGAAAATGATTTGGAACGAAGCATTTTTCTGCATCGCTTATTGCTACTAGGTATTGATTGGGGCAGTAAAAGTCTGGTAAGTGGCAAAGGCACTTTTAAAGAACAATGGCGTTTGCAATGGAACCCTTCTTTTGTAATTGCCATCATTGAAAAAGGTGTTTGGGGTAATACGCTAGAAGAGGCAAGTAACGCTTGGTTAATACATCGCTGCAATCAGGAAAATTCATTAAAAGAAATTGCTGGCCTGCTGCAACAAGTAATTCCAGCCGATTTATCTATTGCTGCAAATGCTATTGCACATAGAATAAACAATGTTGCTGCAGCTACAAATGACATTATCCAGTTGGTAGAAGTGCTACCAGGTTTGGCAGGTATTATGCGTTATGGAAATGTTAGAAAAACAGATGCCGAAATGCTGAGGCAGATTGTGGAAAGTATGATTACAAGGGTTTGTATCGGTTTGCCCGTGGCCTGTTGTGGCATAGATGAGACAACTGCACTAAAGCTTACAGATGATTGCATCAGTATCAATCATAGTATTCAGATTCTTCAGGAGAAGGAATATCTAAAAGATTGGTTTAACTGTTTAATGAAAGTTGCTTTTCAAACCAACGCTGCTCCTATGATGAAGGGTTTTGCTGCAAGACAATTAATGGATGCAAAAGAGTTGGAAGAAGACATTTTACACAAACTATTTCACAGTAGCTTAAGTAGGGCGTTACCTGTTGCAGATACAGCTGCGTGGCTGGAGGGGTTTTTAAAAGGTAGTGGCACTTTGTTATTATTAGATGAAAACTTATGGCTTATTGTAAACGAATGGGTACAGCAGCTGGATGAAGATAGTTTTATTCAGGCCCTACCATTAATGCGTAGAACTTTTAGCAGTTTTACTACTGCAGAAAGGAGAAAATTGGGCGAAAAGGCTAAAAATGGTGGAAATATCATCACTATTTCGGGTAAACAGGAACTAGGCTTAAATAATGAAAGAGCGAAGAAAGGATTGGCAGTAGTAATGCATTTATTGGGCTATCAAAATTTTGAAACAGCTAACTAACACTCAGTATGAATCAAGAAGAAAATATACGACGCTGGCGATTGATATTAGGTGCTCAGGAAAATGATGGCACGGGGTTTAATCTTGCCAACACCGATATTAAAATAGATAACACACTTTCTGCTTTATACGATGGAAGCAAAGAAGGTGGATTAGGACCCTCTTCTCCCAATGTGAATCGCTGGTTGGGTGATATTCGTACTTTCTTTCCAAACACAGTGGTACAGATAATGCAACGTGATGCTTTAAGCAGATTAAACCTCACGCAAATGTTGTTTGAAAAAGAAATGCTTGAAAACATTGAACCAGATATTCATCTTGTTGCAACACTATTAACCCTAAGTAAAGTTATTCCAGATAAAACAAAAGATACTGCCCGACAGGTTGTAAAAAAAGTTGTTGATGAATTGCTGCGTAAACTATCTCAGCCAATGCAACAAGCTATTATTGGAAGCCTTAACAGAAGTACCAGAAACCGCCGACCAAAACACAACGAAATCAACTGGCATACAACTATCTTAAAAAATCTGAAACATTACCAACCCGAATATAAAACCATTATTCCTGAAATTAAAATTGGCTATGGTCGCAAACGCTCTTCGCTAAAAGATGTTGTATTGTGTTTAGATCAAAGTGGTTCAATGGGGACATCAGTTGTTTATTCTGGCATATTTGGTTCTGTAATGGCATCAATTCCTGCAATTAAAACAAGAATGGTAGTGTTTGATACTGCTGTTGCTGATTTAACAGATGAATTAGACGACCCTGTAGATTTACTATTTGGTGTTCAGCTAGGTGGTGGAACAGATATTAATGCTGCATTAACCTATTGCAAGAGTGTTATTACAAGACCATTAGATACAGTACTTGTTTTGATTACAGATTTATATGAAGGAGGTAATCAAAATGAAATGCGAAAACGGGCAGTTGAACTTACAGCTTCAGGTGTTCAATTCATTGTGTTACTGGCTTTAAATGATGATGGAGCTCCAGCTTATGACCACGATAATGCACAATTTTTAGCAGGTTTAGGCGTACCTGTTTTTGCATGCTCTCCAGATAAATTTCCAGACTTGATGGCTCAGGCATTAAGCAAACAAGATGTTGCTGTTTGGGCTGCAAAAGAAGATTTAATATTGAAAAAATAGGAAAATATTACTTTTTATCCCCTTTTTTTGATGCTTTTATTTCTCAATTTCATACTTTCTTTAAATTGATTATTGCAACTCAGTAGCTATCAAAATAGTTTACTGGATGCAGATTATAAAGATTAATAGTTCATTTTATTATGAATTATTTGCGGTGTTTTAAAATGATAAATTGATTTATTAAACTGTTCCTCGTATAATACTGAGATTAATTCACACATTCACTTTAAAGAGTCATCAGTGAATAGAAGTACGAGTTATATTTTGAAAGTGTTGGCAAGGTAATTTTAAATAAATTGCTTAGTTTTAGTGCTGAATAAGACAATATTTATATGTTTTGGGGGAAATAAGCGATTTTTTTTCAATAACCTCAATTAGGTATGTTTTGCTTAAGTATTCGTAACTAAACTCTTTACGGTATAAAAACAATTTTCATATATTTTATGCCCTAAAAGGTATAACAATGAAACTAAGTTCATTTGCAAAAGAAAAACTGCAAGTCTTAAGCAGCCAAAACTTGCATAAAAAGCTGGTGTGGGGGCTTCGTTTTGTTAGAGAATTGGAGCAAGGTAAAGAAACACTTAGACTTGATAAAGCAAATCAGGTATTAAAGCTATTTTGTTTTGAAGTAGGTGCACTGTCAATAAACAGAATAACTGAGCATATATGAGAAGAGCTGCTGAATAAGAACGATACCTTAGCTGGTTTGTTAACAAAAAAACGAGAATGGATATCAATTTGTGTATGATGGTTCTTATTTAAACAATGTTAAAGCATTGGCAATGCTACTGGTGCTGGTAAACGGCACCATCAACAGTTGCTAGTATTGGTTTATACAAAAGACCACTATCATTTTGTTTTATTTGCTGCTTGCTTTGGAATAAAATTAGCGATGATAATCGCTATAATAACTACACTCATACTAATTAAACCAAGTGTATCGTAATGATGTAGTTTTTTTGTTTCATCTGCCATAACAACTTTACCAGCAATTAAACTGGCCAAACCAATAAATATTGAAGTAACACAACTATTGAAACTTTGAAAACTCCCTCGTTGGTGTGGAGGCACAATATTACTGATAATAGCTTGTGCAGGAATGTTACGACTGGTGCTAAAAATAAACCAAATACCTGTAATAATTAAAGCATAATAGTATGGCATTACACCCAAATGCGACACAATATAAATAGGAATTAAACTGGCTATAGCACATATGTAAAATATGGTATGCTTGCCATATTTATCAGAAAGTTTGCCAGCAAATCTTGCACTAAAAATAGACACCAATCCACCCACTATATACACCAATTTTCTTTGATTTTCGTTAAAGCCAACATTGTGTTGCATATAAGGATTTAGAAATGGAATAATTAAAAAGTGTCCCATCATTAATGTGCCTCCTAAAGCATAGGCAATCAGGTTGGCAGGTTTAAAAACAATTTGCTGCAAAGTGTTCCAAACGTTATTGCCATTATTGGTTTTATTTACTAAATGCTGGTTAAATGAAGGCAAATAATTATAAATACAAAACAGCACAACAGCACCAATACCAACAATAAAAAAGAAAGGGGCGTGCCAGCCAATTATATCAGCAAGTGTTAAACTTAATGGTACACCAATAACCGATGCTAGGGAAAATGCACCAAACAAAATACCCATTGCTTTTCCTCGTGTTTCATAACTAAAGCTATCTGCTACTACACTAATTACTTGGGCTCCCAAAACGCCACCAAAAATACCTGCTACAATTCTAGCTACTAAAATAAAAATGTAACTTGGTGCTATACCACAACAAAGTGTGCCAATTAGAAAACCAGTGTAGGCAAAAAGCACCACTTTCTTTCTATCGAAATTATCTACAAAAAACATAGCAATAAACGCACTAATACCACCACTAATGCTATACGCAGCCACTATATAACTAAATTGTTCTGGTGTAATTTTAAATGCCGGCATTAAGTAATTACTTAATGGCATCATAATCATAAAATCGAGTATATGTGTAAAATTGATGCTTGTTAAAATAAAAAGGATCAGTTTTTGTTCTTTAGTCACTATAAAAAGTTTATGCAAATATGAGATGTTGAGGGTGTTGTATTACTTATTAAATGATGAAATGCTTACTAGAAGCATTTTTTCTAAGAAGAACTTTATATCTATCTCGTCTGCTATTGCTAAGCAAGAAGCAATTGGAGTTCCTAATAAAAAAGAGGCTGCCTCGGACTTTTAAGACAGCCTCTTTTATTGGTGTATCAACTACCAATAGTAAATTCAATATTTCGCTACACAAAAAATTAATGACTAGCAGCTTTGTGGCTGTCGTAATCTATTCCCTGAGATTTTAAAATAGATTTTACAATAAATGCAAAAAAGCAGAGATATGCAAAACAAATTACTGGTATTATAAAGGAGTTATGAATGCCAATAATATCAGCTAGTTTGCCTTGTATTGGGGGAATAATACCTCCACCTAAAATCATCATAATTAAAAAGGCAGAACCTTGTGTAGTGTACTTTCCAAGACCAGCAATTGATAATGTAAAAATGGATGGCCACATAATTGAACAAGCTAAGCCACCACTTAAAAAAGCATAAATTGCAATTGTGCCAGAACTGAATATACCAACAATTGTTGCTATCACACCAAATAATCCAAAGAATAATAATGTTGTTGCAGGTTTATCTTTACTAATGTATGCCACTACCATTTGAATTACAACACACACTACATACCAGTATAGTGGTGCTACATTATGCCCTGCTAAAAATGTTAAAAGCATTACTACAGCAAAGGCAACAAAGGGTATCAAAATTTTTAAATATTTCTGCGTAGATACTTGAAACCCAAAAGCACCAATAGCTCCAGTCCATCTACCAATCATTAAGCTGCCCCAATACATAGCAATAAAAGGTGCTATTTCTGATGATCGATAACTGCCAAATTCTTTTTGTTTCAATAACTCACCAAGGTTACTACCAATAGCAACCTCTACCCCTACATAAATAAATATGGCTAGCATACCTAAAATTAACTGTGGATATTGCATTGCTCCCCACCCTTCTTTTTCTTTTGAAGCTTTAATGTTTAACAGAGGTAGTCCTAATGTAACAATGGCTAATGCTATAAACAACCAAGTTAATCTTTTTTGTTCTACCGGTTTCATTAATGCTTTTATTTCAGCCGACTGCGTTGCATAAGTTGTTTTGATATCATCAATTTGATGATAAATAGCTTCTTTTTCTTGTGTTGTTTTATTATTTAATGAACACTCTAGATTTGTAATACTTTTTGATTGTGCTGAATATGTTTGTTTAATAGCTTCAACTTTATCGATTGTTTCGCCCTTGTAGCTTGAAAAAACTGGAACAAACGCAATGATTAATAAGCCAGTTAATGCCAATAAAGAAGTTAACGCTTTATTAGCTTTTTCTGGTTTTTCTACATTAATTCCTGCTGGTACTTTTTTTGCTGTGGCAAATAATATAGCTGCTCCTACAAATAAAATTCCAACACATACATACAAATAAATTACTTTAATTAAAGGCAATTTGTTTATCTCATCATCACAAACACTTGCTGCACTACCAAATAAAGCAATGGCAACAACCAAAGGGCCAATAGTTGTACCTAATGAATTTATTCCACCACCTAGGTTAACTCTTGTATTTCCTGTGCTTTCATCGCCTAATGATATTGCAAATGGTTGTGCTGCTGTTTGCTGCAAACTAAAACCCAAAGCCACTATAAACAACCCTATTAACATACCAGAAAAAGATTGACCATTAACTGCCAATATCATTGCAGTTGCCCCTAAAGCCGAAAATAAAAGTCCATAAACAATGCTTTTTTTAAAGCCCCAACTACCCACTAAATCTTTCCCCGTAAGTGTGCCATAAACAAATAATAGTAATGCACCAACATAATAAGCTAGGTAAAAAGCAAAGTCAACCAACTGGCTTTGAAATTGATCGAGATGAAAATAGTTTTTACAAAAAGGAATAAATACACTGTTGCCAGCTGCAATAAAACCCCAAAAGAAAAAGACAGTTACCAATGTGCTTAATGCTCCATAATTGGTTGCTTTTTTTGTAGCTTGATTCATAAGTTTTAGTTACTTTTTATTTTTGATATAATACATACCCCACTTATTAGTATTTGTAGCAATTATTATTACACATTTTGGGGTTGCAACAACACAAATCTATGGTTATATAAAATCTAGTTCTGCATTTATGCATAAAACAATACAATACCATTTGCTAAAATTGATGATTTTAATTGAAGTTTTCTCCTCAATATGTCATTACAGCATTTGCTCTGTTGCAACTTTACTTTTATTTTTAACATCAACATAATTGCTGCTAACCTGTTCTTTAGTAAAGCCTACTTCCTGTTTCTGTTAATGGGTACTATTTAATACCTCTTTATAACAAAGTCCACAACTACTTTTAAATACATTTCAATAATAGCAAGAGATACAAATAAACACCAAAAACTATTGCTATAAACTTATGTTAATAGCATAGCTATTAAAGTTATCGTAGCAAACTTAAATAACCACTTTTTACATCGCTAAGTCCGCTTGTTGTTTCAAAGTTTATGATGTAGTAGTACACACCTACTGGTAGTGGTTTTCTGTTAAAATTTCCATCCCAAGCTTTTAGTGGGTTGGTAGACTCAAAAAGTTTTTGGCCATTTCTATTAAAAATAACAATTCTATATTTTTTAAAACAACCACTATTAGCATAAGGTTTAAATTCATCGTTAATACCATCGCCATTTGGTGAAAAAGCATTGGTGCCAGAGGGCTCGAATTTACCAGAATACTCAACTGTTAAAGTATCACTACCAACACAACCATTATTGCCAACTACTTCAACCCAATATTTGTTTAACCCATTTAAATTAATGAATGGGCCAACATCTCCTGTATTCCATTTAAAACTATTAAATCCAGATATAGAAAACTTTTCGCCTAAACAAGTAGTAATTCTTTTGGGGGAAATAAAATTTAATGGCTTGGTTAAAATTTCAATCAACCGTTGGCTGTTGATACTATCGCAGCCTAATTGGTTTTTAATTATGGTTGAAACTAATTGGCTGTTATAATAAGTTACCCCATTAAAAATTACGCTTTCACAACTTGTAATAGTATCACTTGTAAATACCAAAGCTGGCAAAACTGTAAGGTTTAAAATTTTAATGCTATCGCAGCCTAAATAATTAGCCAAGGTATCTCTGTAAATGCCGGTTGTTTTATAACCATTGACACTATCACCAAAGCAAATAGTTTTACTAGTACTATCTATAGTAGCATTGCTATATTTAACATACAAGGTATCTGTTCCCTGGCAACCATTTGTATTAGTAACTGCAACCCAATATTTGTCTAGTCCATTTAAATTAATACTAGATGTATTTTCTCCTGTATTCCACTGATAATTATTAAACCCATTTAACGTAAAACTTTTGCCCAAACAAGTAGTTTTTTTATTTGGTATAATAAAGTTTTTAGGGGTAGGATAAACATCTATCAAATTAAATGTATCTGTAACAGAGCAGTTAGCTGCATTGGTAACAGTTACCCAATACAAGCCTTTTTTGTCTATAATAATGGCTGTATCTAAAGCTCCTGTACTCCATAAATAACTCTTAAAGCTTCCTGGATAAAGGGTCAATTTTATTCCTTCACAAATTGATGTGTCGTTTTTAAATAATACATTGTTAGCAGCAGATAAAACAATGATTTGATGTTGTGCAATAATACTATCGCAACCCAATTGGTTTGGTGTTTTGATGGTTACCATTTGATTGCTTGTGTAAGTAAAACCATTAAAACTTACACTACCACAACCTTTTAATGTATCTAATGTTGTTTTGGGTGAAGTAAGTACTGTAAGGTTTAAAATTTTGAAACTATCACAACCTAAATAGTTAATCAATGTATCTCTATAAATACCTGTTACTTTATAGCCATTAATACTATCTCCAAAGCAAATAGTTTTATTAACACTATCATAAGTTGCACTGTTATAGTTAACATTAATAGTGTCGCTACCTTTACATCCATCAGCATTAGTAACACTTACCCAATATTTGTTTAATCCATTTAAGTTAATGTTTGCACTTGTATCGCCTGTATTCCATAAATAATTTGCAAAGCCATTAACACTAAAATTTTTTCCTAAACAAACCGTAATATTTTTAGGGTTAATAAAATTAACTGGTTTGGACAAAACTTTAATGTCATATTCTAGAATGATACTATCGCAACCCAATTGATTTTTAATTGTATCTTTTACAAACTGATTTGTAGTGTATATAACACTATTTAAAATGACACTATCGCAACCTGAAACTGTTTTTTTCTGTACTGTTGGTGCATTTAATACTGTAAGATTTAAGTTAACAGTACTATCACATCCAAAAATATTTAAAAATTTATCTTGGTAATTTCCTGAAGTTGAGTAGCCATTAAGCGATTGTCCAAAACAAATGGTTTGGTTAATTGTTTGTATTGTTGGGTTGCTAACAAATACTCTCATAGAATCTTGTTTGAGAGTAATCTCATTAAGAGAAATATCATCAATTGCAAAGTCATTTCCCTGACTTACTATCATTGAATCTTCTAAAGTAATTGTTACAGTAGATGAAGTGCCAGAGTGCCAGTCAGCATTAAAATTTTTCCAAGAACAAGTTGCTAAATCTGCTTTAATTGAATTTTCGTAATACTTTCCATTAATTTTTACTTTTATTACAGCAGGATTTTGTGCAACTATTGATTGCAGCCAAAAAGAAAAATTATAAGTTGTATTTGGTTTTACAAATATTGTTTGACGCCATAATTCAACACCTGATTTTGTGCTTCCATCCAGCATTAACATTTTATCGTTTGTAGTACCAGGTGTATGATCTGTACAGGCTGCAAAAGCACTTAACCAATTTTTGGGATTATTACCAATAGTATATATTCCTTGAATGGCACCTGCTGTTCCAGGATTAAAAACATAATCTGTTTCAAAACCTGAATTTCCCTGTTCAAAATCTCCATTTAAAATTAAATTATTTCCTAATGCTTTTGTGGTTAATGTATACGTTGTAGTATTGATGGGAGTAACCATAGGATTTACCACACTACCTGTTAAACTATTGTCAGATGATAACCAACAAAAATCGGTAAAGCTATTGCTAGAAATTAATGAAAGAGACTTACCCGAACAAATTGAAGTGTCTTTATTATTCGACAAAATGGAACTATCAAAATTCACCAGTACAGATATGTTTTTTACAGTAGTATCAAAACATCCAAAATTGTTTTGAATAACTAACTGTACGTTGTAGTTATTGAAGTTTGAATAGGTATAATTAAACTGTACTTTATTACTATCGACAAAACCATCTCCAAAATTCCAATAAGCTTTATTGATATTTATGGTATTGGTTTTAAAAGAAATTTGCTTGGGATTACAAGCATTTTGAGAGATGGAAAAATTGGCTGTTGTGTTTTCAAGTTGATACAAAGTTTCAACTTCGCCTTTGTTAATGTTTCTGCTATAAATTCTTACTTCATCTATTTTGCCCTTATAATATTCTCCATTAGAGCTTCCTTTTTTACCAATTGCAATGGTGCTTGATACACTAGCATTTTGCGAAATAAATTTTGTTTGTGTTAAATCCTGTGCTTCTACTTTTCCATTTACATATAAAATCCAAATGCCATTTTTATAAGTTACAACCAAATGATACCAACAATTATTTTGCGATAATGAAGTTGTACCATTTAAAAAATCATTTGCATTAAAGCCACTCATTGCTTTATCTAAATTGAGATACAAACCATAACTCCAGTTAGCATTTTGCACATTAGCATCAAACACAGCTTTTACAATTAGTGCTTGAAGGTTTAATGCAGCATTATTGCTAGGTTGAATCCAACAGGAAATTGAGAAAGAATCGGTTGCATTAAAGTTAAACTTTGGACTATTAGGAAGTAATATGTTAGCTGAAGTGCCATTGAAATCATAAGCACTATTAATCTTGTTGGCAGCATTTGTAGTAGGTGTTGCTCCAAAATTTACAGCATTTAAATTGTTACCACTTACATCATTTGTATTTCCATTAAATGGGTAATATGCCAATAATCCTTTTGATAAATTTACTTGACAACAAATTGTTTTTACTGTAAATAAAAACAAAACAATGAGTAATTTTTTTAGTGTCATTTCTTTACATTTTGTTGAATGTTTTTTTCAAAACATCATCAGAGTTTGTTCCAACCATCACTTCAAATTCACCTGCTTCTATAATAAAATCACCGTTGTTATTGTAATAGCCTAGCTCGTTATTAGTTAATATAAATTCAACAGTTTTTGATTCGTTTGCTTTAATAGGTAATTTCTTAAACCCTTTTAATTCTTTTACTGGTCTGCTAATACTTGAAACTTTATCGTGTATATAAAGTTGGGCAATTTCTTCTCCATCTACATTGCTTGTATTTTTAATAGTTACTGATACCTTAATTTTTTCATTATTTGTTGTATCAATATTTAAGTTGCTGTATTCGAATTTTGAATAGCTTAAACCAAAACCAAAAGGGTATAAAGGTTGATTAGACTCATCGGAATAATGCGACCAAAAAATGTTACTACCTGCATTTGGACGACCATTGTTTAAATGATTATAATAGATTGGAATTTGTCCTACACTTCGTGGAAATGTCATTGTTAATTTAGCACTGGGGTTTACTTCGCCAAACAAAACATTAGCAACAGCATTACCTGTTTGTGAGCCCAATTGCCATGCCTCAACAATGGCTGGAATATTTTGTGCAGCCCAATTAATGGCTAATGGTCTGCCATTCATTAACACCAGTACAATATTTTTATTTACCTTAAATATTTCTTCTAATAATTGTTGTTGCACACCCGGTAAATCAATTTTAGATCGGCTTCTGCCTTCACCACTTTGAAAGCCATTTTCGCCTAAAACCATAATCACTACTTCACTTGCCTTGGCTAGTTTAATAGCATCACCAAAACCTGTGGTGTCATTATCATTGATTATAGTTTGTTTAACAAAACTTGTTTTTCCTATTGCTACATCTGCACCTTTAGCATAAGAAATATTTGATGAAATATTTTGCAAACCTTCAAGTACCGAAATAGCAGTATTGTCATCGCTTGCAATTCTCCAGTTTCCTAAGCAACTATTTTTATCATTAGCTAAAGAACCAATTAATGCAATTTTTTTTTGAGATTTTTTTAAGGGTAATAAGTTGTTTTCATTTTTTAATAAAACAATAGATTTTTGTGCTAATTCTAAAGTTGCTTTTAAATGGTGGGGATGGTACAACAATTCTTTTTCTTTGTTTTCATCGCAATATTTAAATGGATTATCAAACAATCCTAATTCAAACTTTATTCGTAAAATTCTTTTTACTGCTTCATCAATAATTTTAATATCAACTTTACCTTTTTTTACAAGTTCTTTCAACTGTCCAACAAATGCATAAGATTCCATATCTATATCACATCCTGCAATGGCTGCAATAGCTGCTGCATCGGCAGAATCTTTAGCAAAACCATGGTCTATCATTTCAATAATAGAACCCCAATCACTTACAACAAGTCCTTTAAAATTCCATTTGTCTTTTAATAAATCTTTTAATAGAAGTTGATTTCCTGTAGCTGGTATTCCATTTAATGAATTAAATGCATTCATTACCGTTTTTATTCCACTATCTACTACAGCTTTAAAGGGAGGTAATATGACATTATATAATTGAGCATTGCTAATATTTACAGCGTTATATTCTCTACCTGCTTCTACAAAACCATAGCCAGCAAAATGTTTTGCTGTTGCTAATATTGAATGATTGCTTGAAAATGATTTGCCCTGAAATCCTTTAACTTGAGCTACACCAATTAAAGATGCTAAATAAGGATCTTCTCCAGCTCCTTCCATTACTCTTCCCCACCTTGCATCTCTTGATATATCAAGCATTGGAGCAAAAGTCCAATTTATGCCCATTGCACTAGCTTCAATAGCTGCAATTTTTGTACTATTTTCAATTGCCTCTAGATCCCAACTGCATGAGCTGGCCAATGGTATTGGAAAAATTGTTTTTTGGCCATGAATTACATCAAAACCAAATAACAATGGAATACCTAATCTGGTTTCCTTAAAAGCAATTTCTTGAAGTTTTCTAACATTACTAACTCCTTTTACATTTAGTACAGAACCAACCAATCCTTTTTTTAAATTATCATATTTTATTTTTGAAGAACCTGATTGTGGTGCAGGGCCTGTTACTTCCCAAAAACCACTGTACTGGTTCATTTGCCCTATTTTTTCTTCAATAGTCATTTTTTGTAAAATATTTTCTACTTTCTGTTCAATGGTTGCACTTAAAATTTGAGCATTTGATTGATTGGTTAAAATCAACCAGAGTAAAGTAGAAAATGATATTTTATAAATTAATGACATTAATTATGGCTTGTGTAGTTGAATATAAGGTGGTATTATTAGTAAAAACAATAGTTAATTACCTATACATTAAACATTATTATAATAAAAGGCATACCTAGGTATTACTCTTTTTAATTTAAATAGAAGAAATATATCATTACGTCTATTCAATAGGGGCTGGTTTATTTTCAGTTAAAGCAAACCAATTTTATATAAAAAGTAATGATGCCATTACTATGATTAACCTTTTAAAACTATTTAAATTATAGTCATAGAATAATACTATCAACAAGCACTGCAACTAAAATTTTAATACTTCGTTTTTATCCCAAATTCCCCAATAAGCACCCACTGTGCCTTCTGCTCCAACTTTCCAGCTTTCATCGAAGGACGCAAAATAAAAAACAGGAATATTATCGTTTGCAGACCATATTTGAGTATTGATAAAATAATCTCTTGCACTATTATGGCCAGGATAAGCACTCTTTACATTTTCCCCTTGACTTGGCCATCCTGTTTCTGTTATAATTACTTGCTTTCCACCACTTGCATCTTTTGCTTGTTGATACATTTGTTTCATATAATCCAATGAGTAATCAATTGGACAACCTTCCCAAAAAGGATAACAATTACAAAGTATTACATCACATAAATTTGTAATGGCGGGTCTGTGTGAAAACTCATAATATGCATCAACATAACCAACAGGAACATTTGGAATTTCATTTTTCACTTTTTGAATAAACACTAATAATTGCTCTTCTGTTAAGTCTTTTCTATACATAACTTCATTGCCTACAGCAGCAATATCTACATAGCCATTTTTTGCTAAATCAATTAGTCCTTGTATCTCTCGAAGATTTACTTCTTCATCATCACCTAACCAAGCACCTACCAAAGTTTTAATGCCCAATTCTTTAGCTACTTTTGGTATAAATTCATTTCCTTCAGTGCAAGAGAATGAACGTATCCACGAGATATGTGGTTTTAAAATTTCCATTCTTCTGCGTACTTGATCTTCAGAAATAATATCGCCTGGTTTTTGACCATCTTCATATAAACTAAAACACAAACCATGAAAACCATTTTGCATAATTTCTGCAAATAAATCATTACGTTTTTCTTCTGACTGGTTTTCTATATAACTAAAACTAGACTCAGGTTTTAAATGAATAATATGATCTTTAGAGAATGACATAATTTTAGTTTTTTAATTGTTCGTTTTTATTCCAAATTCCCCAACCTGCCCCTACAATTCCCTCTTGTTTTATTTTCCAAGTTTCATCGAACGATGAAAAATAAAATACTTCTACCCCACTCTTTTTAACCCAATCATTTACACTTATAAAATACTTCATTGCATTACTTGATGTTGGTATGGCATCTTCTACTTGATCGCCAATACTTGGCCATCCTGTTTCGGCTATGATAACTTTTTTTCCTGCAGCTACTTGTTTTGTAAGAGCAACCATTTTATCTAAATAAGCTATTGAATGTTCATACAATGCACCTTCCCAAAATGGGTAGCAATTAATAAGTATTACATCGCAAGCTTCAATTAACTTAGGTCTTTGTAGAAACTGGTAATAAGCATCAACATAGCCAACACTAATTTGGATTGGAATGTGCTGTTTTACTTGTTTAATGTAAGCAATTACATCTTGCTCTAAAAGCTCATCTCTATGCAACACTTCATTACCAACAGCTATCATATCAATATAGCCTGCTTTGGCTAAGGAAATGAGATTTTGTATTTCTTTTTCGTTTCTTGCTTTATCACTACTAATCCAAGCACCTGCTAGAACTTTTAAATTATTTTGTTTGGCAATTTTTGGAATAAGTTCGTTGCCTTCGGTACAAGAAAATGTTCTTATCCATTGGGTATATGGAGCAATAATATTAATACGATGACTAATTTGTTCTTCAGTTAATTGGTCGCCAATATTTTGCCCTTCTTGATATGGGCTAAAACACATACCATGCAAGCCACTTTGCAGCGTTTGGGTAAATAGTTCACTTAATTCTTGCGAATTTTTAGTTGATAAATCTAACCCAAAAGTATTTTTAACATTTTTATCTAATGCAACTAACTTGCCTGTTGCATAGCCCGATGATTTTTTTGTAGCTTTTCTTTTTGCTAATTGGGCATTAATATTATTAATTTTTTCTTCTGTAATATCATAGTCCCACATAAAATAAATTGCAGTTAGTGTTCCTAAAATTGGGACAACAGAGAATGAAAAGCGAAGCCAGAAAATTGTATTTTCAGATTGTGTAGCTAAATTACCATTGAAGCCAATTGCATCTAATATTAAATAACTGAGTAATCCTGCAAAAGCAAAGCCCAATTTTACAACCCACCAATAAATAGCACCAAAAATTCCTTCTCTCCTTTGTCCATAATTTAGTTCATCTACATCGCAAACATCTGCTGTCATACTCATCATTGTTGTAAATAAACCACCTATACCAAAAGAAAAGAACGGTAGAGCTATTAAGAAAAGCCAAGGCTTCCCTGGAACAAACAAAAAGAACAGTAGAATATAACCAAAAATAGAAATGCTTTGCGATAGTAAAAATGCTTTTTTCTTACCAATCATTTTAGACATTTTTACTACTACTGGTATTACAAGAAACGTTGTTACCAAAGCCCCCCCACTACCAAAAACAGCTGCCCATAAACCGCCTTTACCTTTATCGCCATTAAACAAATAATATACGATTATAAAAAAGGTAAACTGTGCAACAGTATTAAAAGCATTGAAAGTAAAAAAAGTAGAATAACATAGTTTCCTAAAATCTTTAATTTTAAATGCTTCTTTAAACTCATGCAAAAGAGAACTAAAAATGCCCTTAATATTTCTTATGCTAACTGGCTTGAGTGATGTGTCATTAAGAGTTGATGTAGCTTTTATAAACAAAGCAGGCACCATTGCAAAAAGCATACAAATAATTGCAACCCAAACCGATAACGTTCTTGCACCAGACTCTGGAGTCTCAAACCAATTTTTATCGTAAATAATTATCCAAAACCAAGGAACAATAACCCAAGCCCATTGACCTATCCATTGAGAGATAGCCATAATTTGAGTACGTTCATGAAAATCATCACTCATCTCATAACCCATTGCCACAAATGGAATACTAAAAATTGTGAGACCAATGTAGAGGCATAGTTTGAAACATAAAAAATAAAAGAAGTTAAAGAGAATACCGTTTTCTTTATGTATTTGCCACATAAATAAAAAGCATATTCCTAATATGATTGCACCAATAAATACATAGTGTCTTCTTCTACCCCACCTTGAACGAGTATTGTCAGTAATAAAACCCATAATTGGGTCGATAATAAAATCTAATAACCTAGGGGCAAATGTTAAAACGCCTACCATCCAAACAGGGAATCCAAACCCATCTACCAAAACAACCATAAATACTCCTAGAGCTGCTGGAAACATTTGATTAGCAAGCATACCAACACCAAAAGCTATTTTTTTGGACATTGGGACTTTAGATGATTTAACAGAAATACTCATATGGCGTGTTTGGGTTTGTATTTATTTTATAACAATTGTTTGAATGGCTTTAGCACTAATTGCAGTATTAACTTGCTTTTTGTTCAATGATATGCTGCAATTTTTTGGTGTTTCTGATGCGTTAAATATTACTATAGCGATACTTCCATCTGTATTCTTTGCAGCTGTTACCATTAAGTCTTTATCTGTATTGTTAAAACCAATTCTTCTTGCACCAGGTCTAATGAACTTGCTAAAATGAGCCATAGTATAATACAATGGAGTAAAATATACTTCATCGTTATCTTCATCAACCAACACAGGAGCAGCACACCAATTTTTAAACCAATTAGGTCCTCCTTGCTTGTTCAATACCATGTTCCAATCTATCCAACCATCTACATAATTATTTAAGCAGCCAATAATATCTGTAGCATATCTAAACACAGGAACATATTTAGGGTGTAAATACTTTTCTTTTTCACTTGCCCAATCCCATCCCCAATCTGTGGCTTCTTTGCTCCAATACCAATTATCATCTTTCCATTTTGGCACATCACTATCAATACAAGCTTCAGTATTTATTAAGTGTTTAGTGGGATTTTTTTTATGAGCATATTGCAAAGCATCGCCAAAATAATCATAAGTACTTTCATACCAATGCACAGCTAAACCTGCATAATATTTTGTAGCATTTGTAGAACGATACATTTCATCTACCCATTCTTGTATGCCTGCTCTATTTTGATCGTATCCTAAGATTTTAATTTTTCCATATCCATCTTTTTCTAGTTTAGGTCCAAGATGAAACTCAACAAAATCTGTCATTTCTTTGGGACTAAATAGCATACTTTCCCAATTGTTTCCATTGCCATGTGGCTCATTTTCTACAGTAATCCCCCAAAAATTAATACCATATTTTTTAAAGGCTGTAAAATATTTCGAGAAATACAATGCCCAAGTATCGTAATACTTTGGCAATAATTTACCACCAACCCATTTATTATTGTCTTTCATCCAAGGTGGTGCTGTCCAAGGAGAAGCAATAATTTTAAAGCCATCTTTACTAGCTTTTTTTGCTTCTTTAATCATTGGTATAATACCTTTCAAATCTTCACTAATATCAAATTGTTGCAAACTTGTATCTCCATCTGTTGTGTTGTAAGCATATTGATGGGTACTAAAATCGCAAGAGTTTATGTGTGTTCGTGTTAAAGAATAGTTTGCACCCTCTTTACTAAAATAAGCATTAATAATTTTTTGTTGATTGGCAGTACTTAATTTATTAAACAAATAAGCTGTTGATTGAGTAAAAGAACCACCAAAACCTGTAATTTTTTGAAACTTTTTTTCTGTTTGTATTTGAATAGCTGATGTATTCAACTGACTTTTTATAGGCTGTATCGGGGTTAATTTATTGCCTTGTGCAGATGTTTCAAATATTTCTACTTGTGCTTTTTGGGTAAATGCAGATAAAGTCATATTTGAACTTATTAAAGCTAATGCAAATGCTTTTTTAATATAATTATTCTTATTTACCACAAGCTAATTATTTAAACGTTTATTGGGTAATTGAACATCTTGCAACAATACATTTACCTTACCATTAAAGGTTTTGGTAATTGGTTTTCCGTTTCTTTTTAGTCCTTTAAAAAGCTGCTTATCAACTAAATTCCATAAAGCATATTTGGCTTCTCCATTCAAATTAAAAAGTCCAAAATGATTTTCTGAGTGTAAAGCATTAGCAGCATTTTTCCAACACTCATCAAATGCTTCAAAAAAGAAACAACTAATTTTTTTTTCGTTGCTCCACTCTCTCATCATTTTATAATACATAGCCGATTTATACTCATCAATTGCTTTAGAACCATTGTGTCCATATAGTTCATTGCATTGAGTTGCCCAACCTGTTTCACCTATGTGTATTGGTTTTTTAATACCAAGTTTTTGAACATATTGCACAACACTTTTGTATTGTTGTATAGCATAATCTCTAGAGCGTAGCATTACAGCTTCAATTTGCTGTTTTTTACTAAGGTTTACTTCTGTAGATTTTATGCCCCAAAAAGTTGGATTATAATGAGTGTCGTGCATAGGATAAGTATGCAATGAAATATAATCAACTGCCCTTATGAGAGCATTTAAATCTTTATTGTGATAGCTAGAATCTCCACCACCCCAAGAGGCAAAATTGTCTGAGCTAGTTATCCAAATATTTTTAGCAAGCTTGTTTTGCTTTTTTAATTGTTGCAAATGCTTAACCCATTTGAGTATGATGTTAGGGGTAACATAATAACTAGTTGCCCAATTAACCATTGCTTCGTTACCAACTGCAATTATTTTAATTATTTTAGGATATTGATTAGCAAGTTCAACAGCACGATTTATTTCAACTGCATTTCTATCACTTTCTTCAGTGTGTATTGGTGTTTGATTTGTCCAAGCATTTTTGCAATCAATCCAAGCTCCCAACATAACATACATTTCAAATGCAGGTGTTGTTTTTTTGAGTTGTTCAATGGCTTCTAGTAGATTGTCAATTTCTTTATGATGCACATTATATGTTCTTAACACTTTAATGTTCATAGCAGACAATATTTTTAAATCATCTTTAATTTCTTCAACTGTTGGAACAACATCTCTAGTGCAAGTTCTATAGCCACCATAACAAATGGCTTGATATTTAGGATTCCCCAAAATATGTGCAGCAGTAATTTCATTGCTGAATACTTTATTCATAAATGACGTAAAAGAAATTAATATGATGCAAAAACATAAACGCATTGCATTAGTTAAAATATTGTTCGTTAAAAGAAACCTCAACATAAGTTATAGCACCAGTTCTATTGAATATTTGAGCTGCAATTTCTTGGTCGAGGGTATTACCATCAACTATTTTTTTAGAACCATCACAAAAGAAAACTTCTGTCTGCAACTTGGTATCTTTCTTGTAAATAATAGGCACTTGGCAAATGGTAAATGCTAAAGAATTAGCTGGCAGTGTTAACGTAAAATTATTAGCCAATACATCAATAAATGTAACTTTTTGTTCGTTTTGCAAAAACTCATTTGATGATAAAATGGTTGGCTTAAATATTAACTTACCATCTTGTTTTACTATTCCAAGTTCACCAATTCTTGTTAATATATCTTCTTTAACTTGCCCTGTCATACCTGGTTGTTGAGCACCTTTATGCAACGGTGTGTGGGAATATGGAGTTATAGGAAATGCACCATAAACTTCAGGAGATTTATGAACACCAATACCATCTTTAACATCATAGTATAGCTCTGTTAATTCTTTTACTACTTCTGCAGAGGCATTGTTTTCAATTGCCCATAAGCAAGATTCTTGTGCAGCCAAACATAGTTTTGAAACCATATGCCAATAAATAGACCCTAATCCCTCAAAAGCGAAAAATGTACCTGACCTTCCTGTAAATTCTTTATGATTGAATACAGTTTCAAACATATCTAGCAATAACTTTTCTTCATTATGAGCCAATGCGTGATAATGTGTATCAAGAACAGATATCGCTTTTACTAAGTCATTTGCATTTTTAAAATTTCCATTAAAATGGCAAACACCTTCTACATCCTTTTGCACTAATGATGTATCACCAACTGCAATCATTTGAGTTAACAATTTCGACTGTTCAATCAAATGATTAGGAATATTGTTTTTTACTAAAAATTTCGGTAATTGCTTATTTGGATAAAGTATATAACTATTTTGATCTTGTCTGTATAAAGCACTTTGTTTTAATGCATTTAATACAGATATACTTTCTTCTGCACTTAAACATCCTGAACTTAAAATAGCCACTTGACCTTCAAGCATCTCACTTAAATAATCAATCTTTACTTCGTTTGATGTAAAATATGCAAGATTGTAAGCGTTGTATAAACCATCTTTTCTTTTATTAGCAGCTATGCTGTGATGCACAAAATCGAGAGCATTTTGAATAAAATCTACCAATTGCTTTTTTGCTAACATCGCTGTTTTACCAGAAAAAGATTGGTCGTAAACTGTGTTTCTAAAATTACTACCAGCATTTCCTAAAGCATCTACCATTGCTTTCCTATCTTGGTTAGATATTGTTGTCTTTAATAGAGTTTTATTATGGCTAAATGTTTTTGATAACTCGTTAAAAAATCCAATTAATTCTTCAGATATATCAAAAGTTTCAACACTGGCTTTTTGTAATGTTTGATGTAGAAAATATAAAAATCTGCGTAAATAACAAAGTGTTACCATACTTACGCCATTACCCACCAATGCGTTATTTGCATCGTTCCATTCTGGTCGTTGCGTGTTCATCCAAATACCAGCTTCAGGAATAAAATTGGATAATTTAGATAAGGTTGTAGCTAGTATTTTTTCAATAAAACTAACACTATGGATTTCTCCATTTGATGCAGCTAACAAAGCTCCATCAATACCAAGTTGTTCTTTTCTTTCGTGAATTTTCTTTTCGGCTTGATGATCAAAAACAATGGTATCTTTTGGATTTGAAACAATATCGCTGTATGATTTTATTTTGTATGGCACATTTGCATACACATAATTTTTTTCGTTAAGCTTTTCTGAAATAAATCCAGATTTTGATTGTTCAGCAAACTCTAAAAACTTAATTAAATATATTATCTGATGGTCGCCCCAGTAACCAATATAACTCCAAGGATTATCAGGCTCTATTGTTTCCCAATCGAACCCATCTTTTGTTACTCTATATGGATTGTAGCCATCAAAGGTTGAAGCGTTTAAAAACTTAGAAATCATTCCTTCAATAAACAAAGGATAGGAGTGAGCTAATGCTTCCCAATTTTGAAAAATATCTCTCCAATTTCCTTGATAATCTAATATTTTAGAACCATCTATTTCACTTTTTGTATTGATTGAAAATTGATTCCAAGGCCTGCTTGGATCTCCATGTCTTCTACTAAACTTTAATGGTAAATATTCTGTTGCTAGTCTTACAAAATGGCTATTGTTTGTTTGCTTTGCAATTGTTAAAAGTTCCTCTATTGTAAATGTTTCATTTAATTGACCAACAGCATTTTTACAAGAATCTTTTAATGTAGTATTTGCATTAAAAACATACTTCTCAAAGTCCCATTTTTCAATAATATAATTATTGTCGAAAATACCACCACGCATAATGTTGAACATCACATTTGAGTAATGGCGTGTATCGTTTAGCTTATCAGCAGTGTATTGAAAACTATCTGCTGCTGCTGCAAGTTGTTGTAAATGTTGTGTTCCTGCTTCTACATCTTTTAAAACATCTTGGATTAGTTCTGAATTACTGATTATTTTATTACTTAAAGCAACAACATCTGATACAGATTTATTTACATCTGCTACAATATACCACTGTTTTTTTGAAGATGCATCTAAAGTTATTTCACCTACTAAAAAATAAGCTCCCTTTTCTCCTTTTACATCATCTTCTAAAATTGCAGGCTCATTGTTTCTGAATTTTTTTAACTGAAGAGAGGATATTAAAAAAGTAGCATTATCAATACCTGTACTCCAAACTGTATTAGCTTTTAAAGCTTCTGCTGGTTCTGCCTTATCAACTATAATTGCACTTAATGCATAGATACCTAAACCTGAGTTTTGTATTAGCTCTGCTCGTTTGTAAGCATCTACAAGGTTACTAGTAGAGTTTTGTAAATCAGATGGAACACCATAGGGCATGATGTTTTGTAATCCATCTAATACCTTAATTTGTGTAGCTGCTGTTGAAAGATTTTGTAAAGTAGATTGCTTTACAAAACCAAATGAATCGCTACTTGACCATTGGTATTGAAAACTAAGTTGAAGGTCTTGGTTAACTTCCTCAAAAATTACTTTGTTACCCCAATTATTTTGGTAAATATTTCTTGTGGTTTTGTATCTGCCTTCATTTCTTATAGAAAATGGTTCCCACAAAAAAGTTTGACCATCTTTAAATATTTGAAAAATACTTTTGCTACCTGTTACTTCAACCGATTCAGTTATTTTATCATCGGTATAATATGGAAACAAAGCAAATTGTGCATTTTTTCTGCCAGCACTAATGCCTCCATTACTTGATACAAATAGCCAATGATTACTATCACTTACAATGGTCATAAAAAAAGGACGCATCGTATTAACCTCACTAATTTTAAAAAATAATTCGTTATTTATAACTATAGAATCTAAACCACTTTCCTTTTTATGAGACATGTTTTCAATATTTTAAATTTTAAGAAACATTAGAAATTTAGCAATTCGTAAAAATTGCGTTAATTAGATTATTAGTAAAATATTAAAAAATAACACAATATTTTAGTTATTATAAACCCTTATATAATCAATTTCTAATGCTGAAGTTGCAAAATTGGGGTCAATATTTCCACCAAAAGCTCCACCCATTGCACAATTTAAAATCATAAAAAAATCGTGATTAAAAGGAATTGCATTTGAATTAGCAACAGTATGAAATAATTGATCATCTACGTAAAATCTAATTGAAGTAGCAGACCAGTCTACACTATACTTGTGAAACGCGGTTGTTGCATTTGTAATCATTATAGTGCCACTATTTCCATTACCACCAAAACGAGCAGGATAATGCAAAGTGCCATGAATTTTATTTAAATCATTCCCTACATGTTCCATAATATCAATTTCACCACAGCTTGGCCAACCAACACTTGTAATATTACTTCCCAACATCCAAATTGCTGGCCAAGTGCCACCACCCACAGGTAGTTTTGCTCTTACTTCAACTTTGCCATATTTGAAATCAAATTTTCCTTGCGATTTTATTCTTGCACTTGTGTAGCTAAATCCATTGTAATTTTCTTTAATAGCGGTAATTTTTAATACGCCATTTTCTACTTTAACATTTTGAGGATTGGCAGTGTAATATTGTTTTTCTCCATTTCCCCAACCATTATTATTACCAATATCATAAGTCCATTTATTTGGGTTTGGGGCTCCAACATAATCAAACTCATCGCTCCAAACTGCTTTGGTTAAAACCACTTTAATTTGTATGGATTTGCTTATTGTATTTGAACCTGCATTTTTTGCAATAACTTTTACTGTATAGTCATTAGCTATTTGATATCGATATGTTACTAAGCCAGAAATTGAAGCCTCTGTTATTCCATTACCAAAATCAAATTCATAGCTAGTTGCATTGGCTGCATTGGCTGTAAAATTTACTTGTCCACTACTATCTGCTGCAACAATTGCTGTTAAAGTTAAATTGGTTGGAGATACTATGTTATTGTTATTCGAGTCTTTTTGACAACTATCTAATAAACATAGAACCGCAAACAGAGTTATTAAATTCTTTATAATTTTCACTTATTTTAATTTAGTGATATTGTTTTGTAGTATTTATAAAATGCATTCTATTTAAAATTGAACACAGATAACACAGATTTATGATAATTTTTAGCTATCAATTACAACTGCTTATAAACCCTAACATAATCAATATTCATAGTTTGTGGAAATGGGGTACCAGTTGTTGGAAATCCAACGAAGTTGCCACCTACAGCTATATTAAGTATTAGAAAAAAGTTATGGTCAAATACCCAATTGCCTTTGCTTTTTACATCACTTGGAGTTACTCTATGATATAAATAATCATCAACAAAAAAGTCAACAAAATCAGCACCCCACTCAACTGCATAAATATGATAATCCGCATCAAATCTGCTGTTGTATAATGAGTAAGATTTACCAATTGAATTTCCACCTGCATAACCTGGGCCATGAACAGTACCAAAAGTAGTAAATGATTCCTGACCTTTTTGTTCAAGTATATCAATTTCTCCACATTGTGGCCAAGAAACAGCGTTAATATTATCGCCTAACATCCAAAATGCTGGCCATACTCCTGGACCCGTTGGTGTTTTTATTCTTGCTTCATATCTGCCATATCCATAAGAAAATTTACCTTGTGTTTTAATACGAGCAGATGTAAATCCTGAGCCAGCAAAATTTTCTCTAATGGCTGTAATTTGTAAATTTCCATTACCATCTTGCTGTAAATTTCTTCCATTTTTAGTGTAGTATTGAAGCTCTTGATTACCCCAACCTAACTGTCCTGTTCCAAGATCTGCTACCCATTTAGAAGTATCTGCTGTTGAACCAGCAACATCATTAAATTCATCATTCCAAACAAGTTGGTATTGCCTTTTGGGTAATGTTTGTTCAGCTTTTTTTTCGCAACTACTTAATGAAATGATGATAGCTGTAACAGCACTTATTGTTAATATTTTATTTTTTATATTTAGCATAAATTATTTTTTTAACGCCACGAATGCAAGAATATTTTTATTGTTAAGAATGCTTGAATTTTAATTGTTTTATCTCCAGAAATACATATTATCTAAAAATATGTCTGGAGAATTGGTTGCAGTGTTTTTATCAAATTTAAATTGAATAACATTACTTAAATTAACTCCACTGAATGTAGATAATGGAATATCAATACTATTCCATCCTGCAGTTGTTGGAACTGTTAAATTAGTTGAGCGTTCTACTGGACCAGGGCTAATTAAAAAGAATCTAAGTTGAGAAGCGTTTGTTGAATAAAAATCTAAATGAATATTTGTGTAAGTTGACACATTTTGACCAGTTGCAAACTCTACTCCTTGATAGTTAAAATTAGAATATCGAATAACATTATTACCAGCTATTGTAGGTTGAGTAACAACTGTTGCTTGCCCCCAAGGTGGATTGAAATTAGTACCTGCAAGATTGGTGTAAGCATCGCTAAAAATAGAAAGGACGTTAGCTGCTGCTCTTGTTGGTGTAGGTGCTGCTGTTGTAGGTACTACTGGTAATGTTGGCACACTCCAGAAATAAACATTATCGACATATAAAGATGAATTATCTCCTCCCTCCAAAATAATTTGTGCTAAATTATTTCTTCTAGCCAAGTTAGGCATATTAGCAAACGCAATATCAATTGGAATCCAAGTTTGAGTGACTAATGTTGGGGCTGTAAATGTTGTTGAATGTCTTGTATCATCTCCACCACCATAAACTCCATCTGCTCCAAAATCTATCACTAATACTCTTAATTGTCTGCCAGAAGCTATTGGTCCTGGAAAAAAGACGTCTAAATGTATATGAGACATACTTGAAGCATTCACAGTTGGATTGCTAAATTCCATTCCCACAAAGTTGAAATTAGTATAGTTTAATACATTATCGTTTCCTACTTTAAAATCGTTAGAAATAGTTGTTTGCCAAGGTGCCCAATAGCCATTATAATAATTAACACCTACATTGGTATAAGCATCTGAAAAAATAGATATAACATTTGCAGGATTACGAGTTGGCGTAGGTGCAGGAACATAATTACCAGCACAATTGATGGTCAAACTACCTTTTGCATTTACACCATTTAAACTTCCTGTAATTGTGGTTGTTCCAGTACTTAAAGCAGTAGCAACACCGTCTGCATTAACAGAAGCCACAGCAGTATTTGATGATGCAAAATTGAAATAAGCTTTACTTACATTCAAGGATTGAACCACCCCTGTTGGTAAAGTAAAAGTTGAAGTTAAACCACTAATTTGTGTTGTTACACTAACAAATGAAGTAATAGATGTATTGTTTCCATTATTAATTGTTGGTTGACCTTGCAATAATGTACCTAATTTTTCAAATTTCACCTCATCAATCCAAAAGGTATAGCCCCTGCCATTAGCATCTGGTGCTGCTGCAAAATAAAAAAGCCCTCTTTCCCCTTTTAGTTTTGAGGGATCTGGAATAGGAATGATTACTTTTTTCCAATTACTTGTTACTGGAGTTGCAGAAAGCGATACTACATATTTATTTTCACCAAGGTTATTACCTAACCCTAATTCTCCAATTGTAGAAGCTTGATTAGCTTTTATGTAGAAGGTAAGTGCATTGAATTGAGACAAATCTCTTCCTCCTTTACTTAAGAAAACACCACCTGCGTAAGAACCATTTGGGCTATTAGCATCTGGCACTTCAAAACGCATTGACTGACGCGTACTATTGTAAGTTTCTTTGCTATCAACTTGAAAAGCTCTAACATCGGATCCTCCAAATGCTGCATAAGCTAAATCACCAGTAAAGTCATCTATAAAAACATCTCCTATTACTGGATAATTTATATCGCTTAATTCTGAGACATCTCTTTTTTTACATCCAACATTTAATATGATTAACGTTGCTGCTAAGAGTGAAAGCATTTTGTTTATTGAAATATTTTTCATATAAATTTTTTTTTTCGTTACTATAATTATTTACCCAAATTAAATTGAATATATGTCCTTAACTCCCATTCATTTCCATCAGGAAAACCAATGGCATTAGGGTCTGGAACCCAGTTGCCAGCAGGATCAAGTGTTTTAATTGGAGAATATCGTGGAGAATATTTATTTAAAGTTCTGTAAGTGCCTCTTATACCAACTTTTGTGCTTGGTAACATAAACCAATCGGGCTTACCAACTTCTGTAGAAATATCTGCCATTAATTGCACAGGGAAAGTTAAGTTAAAATCTCTATGATAGTCAAATGGCCCCCAATCGTTGAATTTAGCAGTAGTAGTGATTTTTAGCTTTTTGTAAATGGTTCTTACATCGACACCAAAACGATTGATGGTTCTTACATCGTTACCATTTGCTTGTCCATTACCCACTAAAATATTGGCTATTATACCAAAGTCTTTGTTAACCTTTGATACTGTTCTAATATTTGCTTCCCATAAATCTTGTGCTGGTGCAGATCCTGGAAAAACAAATGTTGTTCTGCCATTTCCTAAAATACCAATAGCTGCATCCTGCACTGTAGGTAAATGTCTATAAACAAACCCTGCACTAATTGCAAATTTTGCATCTTCTTGTCTATCATTATCCCACTCATACATCCAAGTTGCAGGTGTAGGGTCGTAAGTTAATAGTAGTTCTCCAGCAACAGTTTCTCTATTTGAACGTACAGAAAATGGATCGTCTAAAATATTTCTTGGTCTAGCAGGCGATAAAACATCTGTTGAAATTGGACCTTCAATTGGTTTTTGATACATAAAGTTTGGAGCAATTTGTATTTTGCCTACATTGTAGGTAAATCCACTTAAAACATTATACATATTTCCACTTCCAACATCTTTTAATCTCCACCCTGTAAAAGTTTTGGTTTGGTCAAATCCGCCATTTGCAACAAGCCCCATATAAGATGCTAAACCATACCATTGAATAGAACCACTTGAGTATGTTATTTTCATTTTAGCTCCAAGATTATCTTCAGATTTTATAACATCTTGATAAACCTTATTATCTCTCATTAATTGAAAAGTTCTTCCGTTCAAAGGTTGTCCTGCCCAAAGACCACCAAGGTCTATTCCAAATTTAGTGAATTTACGAGAAATACTTAACGCTACTTTTCTGGTTTTTGGCATTGGTACAGCAAATGAACTTTGTAAGCCATTTCTTTGTACTAGGTCTTCATGCCAAATTGCGGAAACGTCAAATTTTGCAATTTTACGATTGTACTTAACTAAAGCAGCAGGGTTAGCACCCCACCATAGCTCAGGTCCAAAGGCAACTTTTAAACCACTTAATGATTTTTTTCCCTCTAATTCAAAACCAAAAGGAGCTTCACCATTGTAAATGTCAATGTTGGGTCCATAATTAGCTTCTTGATATAGATTAAAGAAGTCTCCCTCATAAGCCCAATGGTAATGACCCGTTCTATAAAAGCCTGTTAATTTAAAATCTTTTGCATCCCAACTATAACTTGCTCTATATAATTGAAATCTATTAGGAGTCATTAAAGTTTGTCCATTAGTAGTATTTACTGTAATTCTTCTTCCACGGTTTTCGTAAAAAATTTCATCAATTGGATTTTCTGCTACATTTCCTAAAATATTAAACTGAACATTGGCAGTAACATTAGGTGCTGGTTTAGCTGTAATTCCAACATTGAAAGATTGCATATGATCGAAACCAAGTCTATTTGGATATCCGCTAGTTAAAGCTGGCTCGGTAGATGTTGGAGTTGTTATTAAACTTCCACCTGTATTGTAAGTTGAAAAATTCATTTGTAAATCGCTTAAATAAAGTTTGCCTTTATCTTCAGCTTGTAAAGCAGCTTTATCTGCTCTTGCCAATAACATTGCATCTGCAATTTGAACATTATCTAGAACACTTAAATTACCTTTTGATGTAGCGTATGGATTAAATTGATGAGCTTGTTTTAATGCATAATATGCAGCTCTAGGAAATAATTCATAATTGCCATTTTCATTATTCTTTCCTTTAGCACAAATACCAAACCACTCCTCGTTCATATTATTTTCACCCTTAACAAAATCGTTGGTATATCCTCCATTAGCCCAAGATGCTGTTGCATCATGATCATCTAAATTAACAGTTTGTCCTGTTTTCCACCAACCGTCGCTAAACTGAAATGTAAAACCACCAAGACTGTTTCCATTTTTTCCCATACCTGCTGCATTGGCATATATTTCTTTCCAATTGCTTATTAAAACTTTTGCTTGATATTCTTGATCTTCTTTGTTAGCTGCTGAGTTAAATGCATCGCTACCAAATTCAGATAAAATAATTGGTTGTGTTATTTCTTTTTTAGTTCTTTCATAAAGGTCAGTAAATGTGGCACCTCTGTACACGTTTACACCTAAAATATCTACATCTTTACATTCTTTTTTTATTATATCTAAAAACAATAAATCGCCATTACAAATTGCCATAGGATGGTTGCCATCTATAGCTTTCATTTCTTTTACTGCATCATTAAATAGTTTATATAAATGGTATGCATCTTTAGTTGACTTTCTATCTTGAACTGGAATATTTTCAGTTTCTGCTCCACGCCAAAAAAGACCATAGTTGTTTTCATTACCTAATAAAAACATCAATAAACCTGGAGTGTTTTTATATTGATTGGTTAAGTCCTTAACTTCTTTTAAAAGTAGTTCTTTTACTAAAGGGTTTGAGTAGTCTGTATTAGGCTCCCATCTTCCTTTAATTGTTAATCCATAACGTCCAAACGAGTGGTTCAACATAGTATAAATTCCGTAATTCTCATATATATAGGTTATCCATTTTGATGGAATACCAACGTATTGGCGAATGGTATTAACACCCATATTTTTTAATAAGCTCATTTCATAATCTAATGCACTTTTAATAAACGCATCAGATTGGTTCCATAGACTGTAGTTATAATTGGTTCCAATTGGATAGTAATCCCAATTCATACCATTAATAAAAAAATCTCTATTATTGACATTAAGTTTATGTCCTTCAGGGGAGTTAATAACACTTACTTTTTGTTGTGCTATCAATAGGTTTGATACTACAGAGCATAGTATCAAGGCAAGCATTTTTTTCATTTTTTAAATTTAATTAAAACAATAATGTTGGATATGGTATTCTAAAAAATAAGGGCAAGGGCATTCAAGCAAGCCCTTGCCCTTAACATATTTTATTTTTGTACCATTAGTTTTAATGTTTTATTTTCTCCGTTATTATTTATTATAACAGAGTACACTCCATTTTGTAAAGTTGAAATATCTACATTAATTGAACTAGTTGAAACATTTGATTTTTGTAAAACAATTTGTCCAATTGTATTAACAATTGAGATATTGTTGTTACCTGTTAAATTGTTAATTACAACTTGATTTTTTGCTGGTGATGGATAAATACTTAATGCTATTTCATTTTTACTGTTAAATGAAACTGTTTTAGAGTATAAAAATTTGCCATCATTGTCAACCGCTTTTATTCTATAATAATTATTACCTGCAACAATATTTTTATCTAAGAAAGAATATGAATCTTGATTAGTTGCTTTAACATTTTGAATAGATGTAAACTCAACTCCATTTAAGCTTTTTTCAATTACATACTCATTTAAGTTTGTTTGATTTGCAGCTATCCAGCTTAATTTAGCTCCATCATTAGTTTTTTGAACACTAATTGATGTGAATTTAACTGGTAAAATATTGTTGGTAGATGAAAAATAAATATTATCTACATAGTATATATTGTCAGAAAACGGTGCATTTAATCCAACAAATAACATTTGGAAGATGCTATTTCTATTTGTCAACTGCATACCACCATTATTTGTAGCAAAAAGAGATAAAGGAATTGCATAAGTATTCCACTGCCCTTGATCTGGCTTAGGACCATATTTAGTAACTAATCCTAAATCTTGAGTACGAGAAGAGAAGTGTACAATATTTTCATTTGCTGGCCCACCGCCAGTGTTTACCAACTTTACAGAAAATGTTTGAGCACTTGGTGTCCATACACTTATATGGAAACTATCAGCCAATGTGACATCAATTGGTGGAAACTCGATTCCAACATAATCTACACCTTCATATTTTTTTATATTATTACCAGTAATTGCAGTATCTGTTTGAGGTCCAGCTCCACTCCAACTTGTACGCCAATCAGTAACTGGCACATTGTTATAAACATCACTAAATAATGAAATTACACGAGATTGTGGTTTTGTAGGGTTAGGTGCATTAGTGCTTATTGGAGGCACAGTAACAATTAGGTCTGCTGTAATTGTACCAGCTGAATAACCACCAGCTGCAGCTTGAGTTGCAGTAATGGTACTTGTTCCTGCATCTAAAACAGTAATAATATTTCCACTTATTGTAGCAACATTGGGATTACTACTTGTGTAGGTGAATGCACCTGTGCTATTTGATACTGGGTCTGTAATAGCAAATGGTGCTGCACCCTTTAATACAGGTGGAATAGAGAAATTTGCTAAGGTTGGTAAATTTGCATTGGTATAAAAATACATATTATCTATCCAAACATTGGCACCTGCTGTAGGAGTTTTAGATACAAATTTAAATTGGAAAATAGCACTTAAAGCCAACCCTTGAGAAGTGTAATCTGACAAAGCAATGTCAATACTATTCCAACTATTGGTAGTTAATGCTTTTGTAACCTCTCTTTCACCTGTACCATTAGCAACTAAAGTAATACCTAAAGAAGTACAATTTGTGGAATACACATCAAAATGGACGCTATCAAATGACGAAACATTTTTATTAGTGTTAAAATCAATTCCTTGATAGTTCATATTTAAATACTCTCTAATATTATCACCACTAACAGTAATTTCAGAAGCAGTTCCAAATCCACTTTGACCCCAAAAAGGATTATAATTTACATTAGGGATATTGCTATAAGCATCACTGTAAATTGAAATTACATTAGCTGCACTTCTACTTGGTGGTGTAGGTGCTGCTGTTGTTGGTTGTGCCAATAAAGATGATACAGAAGAAAATAGAAGGAGTGATAGTGTGTAAATTTTTTTCATATGTTTTATTTAAAGATTTAAAGACTAAAATAAGAAAACATCCTCGTAAAACACGAGGATGTTTCTATTTTTTTTTAACTATTCAACCACAAACTTTTGAGTGTTCTTGCCATATTCTGTAATAAGGCTTAATAAATAAAATCCTTTGCTAAAGCTAGCAATTTCAATTGTGTTAATACCCATGCTCAACGCTTGAGTTTTAACTGTTTTTCCAAATAAGTCAGTTATTACTATCTGACCTTTTCCAACTAATTTATCGATGTTTAAGCGAACGATATTTTTTGCTGGATTTGGATAAATTGTAAAGCTTTGGTCGTTATTGATATTATTGTCAGCAACTAATCCTCTAGCAGCACAACTAAACCCATTTCCATTGATAGTTCTGCTGTTAACACAACCATTAGCATTGGTAAAAGTATATTTAATTGTACCCACGCCAACAGCATTAATAGATACTAAAGCACCATTAGTTATGCTTGCAGCACCTGTTGCACTCCAAGTACCACCATTTGGTGTACCCACTAAAGTAAAGGTTTTACCAACACAAAAACTACCTGTTGGTGCTCCATAAAATGGAGATGAAGGACCTGTTAACACCGTTCCTGGTGCATAAGAAATCATTGGAGTTGATGGTAAAGCATTTACAGTAATGGTTTTACTTACAAAAGCAGTACAACCAGCAGCATTAGTAACTGTATAATTAACAGTTGCAGTACCTGCACTTTTTCCTAATAAAACACCAGTGTTTGGATTAACTGTAGCTTGGCTTGTTTGACTTGTCGTCCACACTCCATCTGGTGTAGTGTTGCTAAGAGTTATGTTTGATCCAGCACAAACGCTATTAACACTTGTTATAGCATTTGGAGCTGTTGCAGGAGCAACTGTAACAAATACTGTTGATGTTGAAACACAGCCATTAGCACCAGCAAGACTGTAGCTAATAGTTGCTGTTCCATTGCTATTACCAGTAACAAAGCCTTGATTATTTATGCTTGCTACACCTGCATTATCACTACTCCATGTTCCAAAAGGTGTTAAGTTACCAAAACGAGTGGTTGAACCTAAAGTACAAATAGAAGCAGTTGAAGAAACCATGCCTGCAGCATTTCTAATTGGTGTCATTGAAGGTCCAGCTTTAACAGTCATCACAATAGTATTGCTATTACCATCATTTGCACAACCATCAGTTCTTGTAATAACACAAGCTACGACACTGTTATTCATTAATGAAGATGATGTATAAATATTTGAAGCACCATTTTGCACACTACTTCCATTAACCATAAAGTTATAGTTTGGATTAGTACCACCATCTGTTGGAGTTGCAGTAATCATAACACTAGTTCCTGCACAAACATTATTTGCACTAGCACTTATTGCTACACTTGGAGTTGCAACTTGGTTGATGCAAGTATTAGCCCAGAAGTAAACATTATCGAAATAAACTATAGAGCCATTTGAAACCATAATCATTTGAGAAAGATTGGCTTTTGTAGTTAAACCAGTAAATGCACTCATTGGAATATCATAACTTGTCCAGCTGCTTAAAGTTGGAGCTGTTAAAGTTAATTCATGCTCTTTATCATCACCACCACCAAATGAACCATTAGCACCAAAATCAACTAATTTAACTCTAATCAAATTTGTATTTGGTGTCCAAACATCAATGTGGAAGTATTCAGCATCTGTAACATTTATTCTATTAGACCCTGTAAATTCAATACCACTAAAGTTTAAATTTGAATATTTTTTTGTATCGTTTCCTTCAACAATGGTGTCTAATAAATCAGCTTGATCCCAAACTGTACTCCATGTGTTAACTGTTCTATTATTATATGCATTACTAAATAAAGAAATAACATTAAATGCAGGTTTTGTTGGTGTAGGAGCAGCAGTAACTGGTGATTGTGGTAAAGCAGGTAAAGTAACATTTAAAGTAGCAGTAGCACTAGCACTTCCATAACTACCATCAGCAGCTTGAGTTGCTGTTATTGTTGAAGTACCAATACCAATAATAGTTACCATATTGCCACTTACAGTAGCCACACTCGTGTTGCTGCTAGAGTAACTAAACGAACCATTACTATTACTTGTAGGAGCTGTTAATGCAAAAGGTGCATCTCCTAATTCCTTAGCAGGAACAGTAAAGCTACCCAAAGTAGGAACTACTGCATTCCAGAAAAACAAGTTATCGTAAAATACTACACTAGAACCAGATGGAACTCCTTCAAATTTCATTTGGGTAATGTTAGCAAAATTAACTCCAGCAAATGATGTTAAGGCAATATCATAACTATTCCAACCATTCAAAGTTGGAGTTAAAGTTACTTGTCTTTCTACACCACCTGGGCTAATTAAAAATACTCTAAATGTTGTACAATTTGGAGTGTAAACATCAATATGTAAATGATTATACGCTGTTGCATCAACTGGTGCAGCAAAATCAACACCCTGATAATTCAAGTTATCATAACGTTTAGTAGTATTACCACTTACAGAAATATCAGAAACTAATGTTGATTGACCCCAATTAGGATTCCAGTTTGTACCAGAAACATTGGTATATGTATCACTAAATAATGATAAAACTACACTTGTATCTCTAGTTGGAATTGGTGCAGCAGTTGCAGGAGGAGCGTATCTTACACTAAAAACTGTAGAAGTACTTCCAGCATTAAAAGATCCATCTGCTGCTTGATTTGCAGTAATTGTAGTACTTCCAATTCCTACAACAGTTATTACATCCCCACTTACAGTAGCTACATTTGTGTTGCTACTAGTGTAACTAAATGCACCAGTACTATTACTTGTTGGTGGCGTAATTGTAAAAGGAGCATCGCCTAAAAATTTAGCAGGTACTGAGAAACCAGTAATTAATGGTGTTCCTGGATTTTTCCAGAAATAAATATTATCTAAGTAAATTGTTGATCCACTTGGAGAACCTTCCAATTTAAATTGACGAAGCTGTGTTTTGTCTAAAGTATAAGATGATAAAGGAATATCAATACTATACCAACCATTCTTTGTAGGTGTAATTGTAACTTGTTGCTCAACATTAGGAGCAAACTTAATTAAGAAAAATCTTAAAGTGTTTAAGTTTGGTGTCCATACATCTACGTGCAACATTTCCATACTCGATACATCTAAAGATGGAAAATCAACTCCTTGATAGTTAAGATTACTGTAGCGAATAATGTCATTACCAGCTACAACCATATTAAGTATTTGTGTGCTTTGACCCCAGTTAGGGTACCAGTTAATAGAAGGGAAATTAGTGTATGCATTGCTATACATTGAAATTACATTAGAAGCAAGATGTGTTGGCGTTGGAGGTGCATCAGTTGGTGGGGCAAACGTTACTGTTAAAATTGCAGTAGTTGATGCAGCAGCAAAGCCACCATCAGCAGCTTGATTTGCAGTAATAGTAGAAGTACCATTGCCTACGATTGTTATTGAATCTCCATTAATTGTAGCAACACTTGGGTTACTGCTAGTATATGTAAATGCACCATTACTATTACTAGTTGGAGGTACTATTTGAAAAGGAGCATCATTAGTAAATTTAGTTGGGAAAGAAAAACTACCCAATGTTGGTACGTTTGCAGGTTTCCAAAAATAAATATTAGTTAAATAATAGCTAAAAGGTGAGTTTTGATAAACAAATCCTGGTACTTGAATTTTAAACTGGCTAATACTACTTATAATTGAAGTGTGGTAGCTAGACATTGGAATATCAATACTATTCCATCCATTTTGTGTAAGACTTAATGTTACGCTTTGTTCTGTTGGTCCACCAGTATTACCTTCATTAATCATAAAGATTTGGATTTGCGTACCAGTTACTGTCCAAATATCAAAGTGTAAACTTTGCATAGAAGAAGCATTTACACGACTACCTAATTGAGTACCTTGATAATCTAATCTATGGTACTTTTTAATGTTGTTTCCTGACACGGCTGTGTCGGATACTTGAGTTCCTTGTCCCCAATTAGGATTGAAATTGGTTCCAGAAATGTTTGTGTAAGCATCGCTAAAAACTGAAATTACGTCAGCTGATGCTTGTGTGGGTGTTGGTGCTGAAATGTTTGGCTGGGCAATTAATTTGATGCCGACCAAAAGGCACAGGGCGAGTAAAATTTTTTTCGCTTTCATGTGGCAATTTTAAATTGTGAAAAAATATTAATTACAAAATTAAATTGCCTTACATCAGTTTCAAAATAACAACTCACATCAACACTACATCACTATTTTATAAATAACTGATTATCAATAAATTTAAAATACATCAATACTACATCAATTTAAAAAATATATTTGCACAGTATGAAAATCAAAATTTTATTCTTGTTCTTGTTTCCACTTATTGCACTTGCTCAAAATACAATTGGATTACCATCTGTTAGCAATTTTAGCAAGCTAATAATTAAAGGGGGGCTTCAAACTTGGGACATTAAACAAGATGATAATGGCATTGTTTACTTTGCAAACAATGAGGGCTTAATAACATACAATGGGAAATATTGGCATACGTACCCACTACCCAACAAAACAATTGTTAGGAGTATTGAATTAACTATTGATAATAAAATATATGTGGGTGGGCAAGACGAATTAGGGTATTTTGAACCAAATAATACCGGTAATCTTAAATTCATTAGTTTAATCGATAAAATTCAAAAGGAGTTTAGAAGTTTTGGGGACGTTTGGGATATCGTTTGTAACAATAACACTATATACTTTAGGACAGACACAAAAATATTCAAGTATTGCAACGACAAATTTGAAGTATTTACCTCAAAAAGCAAATGGCTGTTTATGGGGCTTGCCAATAATAAAATTTTTGCTCAAGAAGAAAATAACGGACTATTGGTTTATGAAAACAACCTATGGAATCAAACTAATTTTTTTCAATACTCGGTTTCGGCAATTACTGCAATTATTTCACTTGAAAATAATACTCTACTGGCTACTACCTTAAAAGATGGAATATTTACCAAATCACCAAGTCAATCTTTTTTTGTTAAAAAGAATTCAATTAATTGGCAAAATGAGCAAATTTATGCTGCACAAAAAATTGATGATAAAAGTTTCGCTGTAGCATCTACCCACAGCGGTTTATTTATTTGTGATGTTAATGGAGATATCATTCAAAAAATTAGCAGAACAGAAGGACTACAAAACAATAATATACTATCGTTGCTTTATGATAAATATGGTAATATATGGCTAGGGCTAAATAATGGCATTGATATGGTTGCTTACAATAGAGCTATTAAGATTATTAATCCTTTTTTTGAAGAAGCAGCAGGTTATGCAGCATTGGCACAAAATAATACTTTGTATTTGGGTACAGCAAATTATTTGTATTCAGTAAACTTGCAAGAAAAACAAGATTTAAGCTTTTGTAAAGGAACTTTTAAACCAATTGCCAATGCAAAGGGACAATGCTGGGGCTTAGCCTCCATTAATAATAAAATACTTTTAGGTCATCATGAGGGTGCTTTTGTAGTTGAAAACGACTTAGCCAAACAAATTTCTACCCAACCAGGATTTTGGAATTTTGTTGCCACAAGTTCTATTTTCCCAACAAGCTCAATTATTGGCGGAAATTATAATGGATTAAGTTTATTCTCTTACACCAACAACACGTTTACAAAATCTAGTATTATACCTGATTTTAATGAGTCGTCAAGGTATATCACTGTTGACGATAAAAAAAATATATGGGTTTCTCATCCTTATCATGGCGTTTATAGAATTAGTAATTATTCTGAAAACAATAAGGCTTTTATTGAAAATTATGGAACAAAAAATGGCTTACCGTCTAATCTAAACAATCTTATTTTCAATATAAAAAATGAAATAATAATTGCAACGGAAAGTGGTTTGTTTGTTTATAATCAGCAAAAAAATAAATTCGAAATACAAAAAAATTACTACAATATACTAGGAAACCTTAGCATAAGATATTTAAAAGAAGATACTGAAGGCAATATTTGGTTTGTAAATGAAAAAAAACTTGGTGTTATAGACTATAGCAAGCCTAGCGAGCCCCAAATCATTTACATATCAGAACTAGAAAGAAAAATATTGAGCGGCTTCGAAAATGTGTATCCAATTAATAAAAACAATATTGTGGTTTCTGGAGAAAAGGGGTTTTACTTAATTGATTATGAAAAATATAAGAAGCAATTGCAAAAACCTACTGTACAAATAAGACTGGCAGCAATTACAGGACACAAAGACAGCATACTATTCGGCGGATTTACTACATTAAGTAGCACATTGCAACCACCCCTTCAAAATGTTCCCAAAATTTCTCATGGCTGGAGTAGTTTGCATATTGAATTCAGCTCTACATCATCCTTTAACAACTCAAATTTAACCTACAGTTATAGACTTAAAGGCTTTGAAAATAACTGGAGTGAATGGAGTGATAATACTGAAAAAGAATATACTAACTTAAATTCTGGCAACTACGAATTTGAGGTAAAAGTAAAAAATAATTTAGGTGTTGAATCATTGGTAAGTAAATATGCATTTGTTGTTTTACCCCCTTGGTATAAATCCAATACAATGAAATTTGTTTATACATTTCTTTGTGTTGGATTTATTTATTTTCTGTATAAAAGGCAGAAGATAAAATTTGCCAAACAGCAAAAAATGCACGAGGAAGAACAGCAACAGCTAAAATACATTCATGATTTAGAGTTAAATAAAACTGAAGCCGAAATTATTTCGCTACAAAACGATAAACTAGCTCAGGAAATTGAGTTCAAAAATTCAGAATTGGCATCCTCAGCAATGCACCTAGTTCAAAAAGCCGAAATATTGGCTACTGTTAAAACATCCTTAAACCAAATATCAAAAACATATGGTAATGTACAAGCCTCATCAGAAATAAAAAAGCTTTTGAAAAGTTTGGGTGATGATGAGAATATAGATAAAGAATGGGATTCTTTTTCTAAACATTTTGATAGCGTTCATAAAGATTTTTTAACAACTTTAAAAGAAAAGCACCCTAACCTTACCTCAACAGAATTAAAATTGAGTGCTTACTTATATATGAACTTAAGCACTAAAGAAATTGCTCAACTAATTAATATATCAGTTCGAGGCGTTGAAATAAGCAGATATAGATTGCGAAAAAAACTTGCTTTGCCAACAGAAGTAAGTTTAGTTGATTACATGATGATGATTCAAACAAAAAAAGGTAACTAGAAAGTAAAATAGAAATGGGCATTTTTTATTTCGACAATACCGAATCATTAATTACAATACTTAACTCCATATATATGTATATATATGAGTTAGTTTTTCTCAACTCATAAATTTACAAAATCTGTACAAAGCACTATTTACATAGTTTTGCAAACTAAAAATATTTAATACAAAATGGAAAATAATTCATCTCAAGGCAAATGCCCTTTTACAAGTGGCACCCTAAAGCAAACTGCTGGTAGAGGTACTAGAAATACAGATTGGTGGCCTAATCAATTAAAGCTTAATGTTCTTCGCCAAAACTCTTCTCTATCCAATCCAATGGGAGAAACTTTTGATTATGCAAGTGCATTCAACAGTTTAGATATAGATGCTCTAAAAAAAGACATCAATGATTTAATGACAACTTCACAAGATTGGTGGCCTGCCGATTACGGACATTATGGTCCTTTATTTATACGTATGGCATGGCACAGTGCAGGTACATATCGAATTCAAGATGGTCGTGGTGGTGCTGGTGCTGGCACACAACGTTTTGCACCATTAAATAGTTGGCCAGATAACACCAATTTAGACAAAGCCCGTTTACTATTATGGCCAATTAAACAGAAGTATGGTAAAAGTATTTCTTGGGCAGATTTAATGATTCTTGCAGGAAACTGTGCACTAGAATCTATGGGATTCAAAACATTTGGTTTTGGTGGTGGTCGTGCCGATGTTTGGGAACCAGAAGAAGATATTTATTGGGGTGCTGAAAAAGAATGGTTGGCTGACAACCGTTACAGTGGCGATCGTGATTTAGAAAATCCTTTGGCTGCTGTACAAATGGGTTTAATTTATGTAAATCCAGAAGGACCTAATGGTAATCCAGATCCTATTGCATCTGCAAGAGACATACGTGAAACTTTTAAACGTATGGCAATGAATGATGAAGAAACTGTAGCTTTAATTGCTGGAGGACACACTTTTGGTAAAACACATGGTGCTGCAGACCCAAGCAAATATGTTGGCAAAGAACCAGCAGCAGCAAGCATTGAAGAACAAAGTAAAGGCTGGAACAATACATTTGGTACTGGAAATGGAGCAGATACAATTACAAGTGGATTAGAAGGTGCTTGGACTACAACACCTACACAATGGAGTAACAATTATTTTGAAAATCTTTTTGGCTACGAATGGGAATTAACTAAAAGCCCTGCTGGTGCACATCAATGGAAGCCTAAAGGCAATGCTGGCGAAGGCTTAATACCTGATGCACACGACCCTAATAAAAAGCATACGCCATTTATGCTAACAACAGATTTAGCTCTAAGATTTGACCCAGCATACGAAAAAATTTCAAGACGATTTTATGAAAATCCATCTGAATTTGCAGATGCATTTGCAAAAGCTTGGTTCAAATTAACTCATAGAGATATGGGTCCCAAGGCTAATTATTTGGGGAAAGATGTTCCAAATGAAGAACTAATTTGGCAAGACCCTATTCCAGCTGCTACTCATCAACTAATTGACCAAAATGATATTGCTCAATTAAAATCCATAATATTAAGTTCTGGCTTATCTATATCACAATTAGTATCAACGGCATGGGCTTCTGCATCTACTTTTCGTGGATCAGATAAAAGAGGTGGTGCTAATGGAGCACGTATTCGTTTAGCCCCTCAAAAATATTGGGCTGTAAATAACCCTACACAATTATCGAATGTTTTAGATGTTTTAGAAGGAATTAAAACGTCTTTTGGTAAGGAGGGAAAAAATGTTTCTTTAGCCGATTTAATTGTATTAGCAGGATGTGCTGCTATTGAACAAGCTGCAAAAAATGCAGGATTTGATGTTACAGTTCCTTTCACTGCTGGTCGTACAGATGCTAGTCAAGAACAAACTGATGTTGAATCATTTGCAGTTTTAGAGCCAATTGCCGATGCTTTTAGAAACTACTTAAAACCAAAAGCAGCAGTAATTGCCGAAGAAATGTTAATTGACAAAGCTCAATTATTAACATTAACAGCCCCAGAAATGACAGTTTTAATTGGAGGTATGCGTGTGTTAAACACCAATTTCGACCAGTCGCAACATGGTGTTTTCACTAAGCAAACAGAAGTACTTACTAACGACTTTTTTGTGAACTTACTTGATTTTGGAATTACTTGGAAAGCTGTTGAAGATTCGCACCAACAATTGTTTGAAGGTCGTAATAGAGTTACAGGAGAAGTAAAATACACTGGTACACGTGTTGATTTAATATTTGGCTCAAATTCTGAACTTAGAGCAATTGCTGAAGTTTATGCTTGTGAAGATGCAAAAGAAAAATTTGTACACGACTTTATAGCAGCTTGGAATAAAGTAATGAATTTGGATAGATTTGATATTGTGTAAAAATCATCTTACCAATAAATTCAATATAAAAAGCCTCACGAAACGTGAGGCTTTTTATATTGAATTCAATTTATTTAATTAAAACTCGCAATTCTTTGGCGTTCTTGCAAAAGGAATTACATCTCTTATATTTCCCATTCCTGTTACAAATTGCACCATACGTTCAAAGCCTAAACCAAATCCAGCGTGTGGAACACTACCAAAACGTCTAGTATCTAAATACCAACTCATTTCCTCTGTAGGAATATGCATAGTTTCCATACGTGAAACTAATTTATCTAATCTCTCCTCTCTTTGGCTGCCACCAACAATTTCACCAATACCTGGAGCTAAGATATCCATTGCAGCAACAGTTTGTTTACCTTCTTCACAGCCATCATTCAACCTCATATAAAATGCTTTGATTGCAGCAGGATAGTTAGTAACAATTACTGGTTTTTTGAAATGCTTTTCTACTAAATATCTTTCGTGTTCACTTTGCATATCAATGCCCCAACCCACTTCATACTTAAACTTTTTCTTTTTGTAGTGAGGAGAGTCTAATAATATTTGAATAGCTTCTGTGTATGTAATTCTTTCAAATTTATTATCAACAACCATTTTTAGTTTTTCAATCAAACCAAACTCTTGTCTTTCATTGGTTGGTTTTTGTTTTTCTTCATCAGAAAGTCTTGCATCAAGGAACTCAAGATCTTCCATATTATGCTCCATTGCATAACGAATTAAATATTGAATAAACTCCTCTGCCAAATCCATATTATCTTCCAAGTCATTAAAAGCAACTTCAGGCTCAATCATCCAAAACTCTGCAAGATGTCGTGTTGTATTAGAATTTTCTGCTCTAAAAGTTGGACCAAACGTGTAGATTTCACTAAACGCCATTGCTCCTAATTCACCTTCAAGCTGACCACTTACAGTAAGATTGGTACTTTTGCCAAAAAAATCCTCTTTGAAATCAATTGTTCCGTCATCATTTTTAGGGGCAGAACCATCCATTGGCAAAGTGGTTACTCTAAACATTTCTCCAGCACCTTCAGCATCACTTGCAGTAATGATTGGTGTGTGTAAATACACAAAACCTTTATCGTTATAAAACTTATGAACAGCATAAGCCAAAGAATGACGCAAGCGGAAAACAGCAGCAAAAGTGTTTGTTCTAAATCGAATATGTGCATTTTCACGTAAAAACTCAAGGCTGTGTTTTTTGGGTTGCAAAGGATATTTTTCTGCATCACTATCTCCTAAAATTTCGAGCGTTTTTGCTTTTAATTCCACTGTTTGCCCTTTACCCAAACTTGCAATTAATTCTCCTGTTGCTTTAATAGAAGCTCCTGTGGTGATACGTTTCATTGTTGCTTCATCGAGTAAACCCAACTCTACAACTACTTGCAAATTATTATTGGTACTACCATCATTAAGAGCAATAAATTGATTATTTCGAAAGGTTCTCACCCAACCCATCACGATAACTTCTTGTCCAATTTGAGTACCTGATAATAAGGCTTTTATTTTTGTTCTATTGTTAAACATAGCTTATAAGTATGGCTGCAAATATATAAGATTGAGAGTGTATGCAGCCTAGATGAATGAGAAACGTAATTCATTTGTATCAATGTGGTTTTAGTTGCACTAAAAATATTTATTAAACATTAAAATCCTTCTTTAATTTGCATCTACAAAACCTCTAATGCCACAACATAAAATCATCATCATTACAGCACCATCAGGAGCTGGAAAAACTTCTATCACTCGGTTTTTGCTGAATAAATATCCCAATCTGGCTTTTTCCATTTCAGCGGCCACAAGACAACCACGTGGAGAAGAAAAGGACGGAATTGATTATTACTTTATTAGTGCAGATGATTTTCAACAAAAAATAGAAAACAATGAGTTTGCAGAGTGGGAAATGGTGTATGAAGGGAAATATTATGGCACACTAAAAAGTGAATTGCAAAGAATTTGGGATGCTGGCAAAACACCCATTTTAGATATTGATGTTAAGGGAGCCATTCATGTTCAACAGCAATATCTAAAATCTACTTTATCAATATTTATAGAACCACCAAGTATTGATGAATTAAAAAACAGATTGCTGGGCAGAGGCACCGAAACTGATGATAGCATTGCAGCAAGAGTAAATAAAGCTGCTTTTGAAATTTCATTTAAACACCATTTTAACCTAAATATTGTAAACAAAGATTTGGATGTTGCCTGCCAAGAAGCAGAGGCTGCAATATTGGAATTTTTAGCAAACTAAAACTTATGGAATTTGGTCGTGTTGAGGAAAGCGAATTAAATAATATCAACTTCAAATTACCTGAAGAGCCAACTTTTAATAGTGGTGTTTTAAGTGGAAAAAAGAATGCAAATCCCAAGGTTTACTTAGGCTGTGCCAAATGGGGAAGAACAGAATGGATTGGCAAAATTTATCCTACTAAAGAAAAAGAAAAAGACTTTTTGCAGCATTATGTGCAACATTATAATAGTATTGAATTAAATGCTACCCACTATAAATTTATGGCTCTGAAGGCATTGCAAAATGGGCAGAAAAAGCAGGAGATAAAGATTTTATGTTTTGTCCCAAAATGTATCAGGGTGTAACGCATAGAGGGGCTTTAACTAACAAACAATTTCAAACAGATGAATTTTTAAAAGGGATTCTTGCTTTTGAGAAACATTTAGGGCCAGTATTTGTGCAAGTGAGTGATACTTTTTCTCCCAATAGAAAAGATGATTTGTTTAGTTATCTAAAATCACTGCCAACTGATTTACAATTTTTCTTAGAAGTGCGTCATCCAGATTGGTTTGGTAAAGATGCAATTCGTGAAGAGCTATTTTCTTTTTTAAAAGAAATAAAAATGGGTGCTGTTATTACAGATACCAGTGGCAGAAGAGATTGTGCTCATATGCATCTTACTGTTCCAAAAGCTTTTATTCGATATGTTGGCAATAGTTTACATCCCACAGATTATACAAGAGTGGATGAATGGATTGCTAAAATGAAATATTGGATAGAACAGGGAATAGATGAGATTTACTTTTTTATGCATATGCATGATGAAGCTTTTTCGCCAGAACTTACTGTTTATTTGGTTGATAAACTTAACCAAAGCTGTGGTTTAAACTTACAAAAGCCAAAATTTATTGAGCAACAAACACTGTTTTAAACTTATTGATTCTAGCAAAAAAAAATGCCTAACGTTCCCTAACAATTATATTTGCCAATAAATATTACAGTATGTTAAAAGTTGGTGTTTTTGGGGTGGGTCATTTAGGAAAATTTCATTTAAATAATTGGAAGGAAATAGAAGGTGTTGAAATAGTTGGTTTTTTTGACCCCCACAACGAAACTGCAAACAAAGTTGCTGCTGACTATAATTTAGAGCGTTTTACAGACGAGGAAAAATTAATAAAAGCGTGTGACATTATTGATATTGTTGTGCCAACACAAGAACACTATGCATTGTGTATGGCTGCTATCAGAAAAGGTAAACACGTTTTTGTTGAAAAGCCAATGGCACACACATTACAGGAGGCTAAAGACCTTGTGGCAATGGTGCAAGAAGCTGGTGTAAAACTACAGGTTGGACACGTTGAAAGATTCAATCCTGCATTCATAGCTATTCAACAAATGAGCTTAAACCCAATGTTTATTGAAGTACATCGGTTAGCTCAGTTCAACCCTCGTGGTACAGAAGTGAGTGTAATCCTTGATTTAATGATTCACGATATTGACATTATTTTAAGTATGGTTAAAAGTAGCGTTAAAAATATTAGTGCTAGTGGTGTTGCTGTGCTTACAGACACGCCAGATATTGCTAATGTAAGAATTGAATTTAATAATGGTTGTGTGGCTAATTTAACTAGTAGCAGGATTAGTATGAAGAAAATGAGGAAAATGAGATTGTTTCAAAAAGATTCATACATTGGCGTAGACTTTTTAAATAAAAAAGCCGAGATTATTAAGATTAAACAACCAACAGATGTTGATGTTTTTTCGTTTGATGTTGATACACCGGATGGTAATAAAAAAACAATTGCAGTTGCCAATCCCAATATTGAAGAGGGCAATGCTATAAAATTAGAATTACAAAGTTTTGTAAATGCTATTGTAAATAACACTCCTACAACTGTTAGTGAAATGGATGGTTACTTGGCAATGGAAGTGGCACATCAAATTCTTGCTAAAATTGGCAACATCACTGTTTTAAATTAATCAGACATTTTAATGCAAAAGCCTATACACATTAGCTTTTATGTGTTTGCTGATTATTTAGCAGTTGCTTTCTGTTGGCTCACTTTTGGTATGTTTTTTTATAAAACAAATCAAATTGGGTCATTAGCTTTTTCCTCTTTTTTACTTGTTCCATTTTACTGGCTATTACTTTTTTTATTACTTGGCAGCTATGCTTTACCAATACACAAAAAGTCTAGGTTGAATGAGTTTACAAACACTTTTATTTCCTCCATTATTGGCTCTTTGGGTATCTATTTTTTTCTGCTTTTAAAGGGAAAAATTGTTGGTGGCATTTCTCACTATTCGATTTTACTAACACTCATTTCGCTACAAACATTTTTTGTTTATTTATTTAGATTAATGGTTTTAATAAAAGCTAAAAATGATTTCTTAAGTGGCAAGGTTTCTTTTAACACTATTATCATTGGCAACAATACTCAAGCAGTAAAAGCATATAATGAACTACAAAAAAACTTTACTTATTTGGGTTATAAGTTAGTTGGTTTTGTAAGTAATGGCATAAACAAAAATGGGTTAAATAAATACCTTCCTTCGCTTGGAGATTTAACTGATGTAGTAAAAATAATTGATGAAAAAAATATTACTAATGTTATCATCGCTCTAGATAAATCTCAAAAAAATATAACAGAGGAAATTATCAATCACCTTGCACTAAAAGATGTAGAGATAAAATTGGTACCCGATGCATTGGATATCCTTTCTGGTTCAGTAAAAACATCTAATGTGTTTGGTGCAACTTTAATTGATTTAGATACAAGCCCATTACAACTTTGGCAACATAACATTAAACGATTAATAGACATATTATTTGCACTTATATCCTCAATTATTTTAATCCCATTGCTAATATATGTGGCACTAAGAACTAAGTTTTCTTCAAAAGGAAGTATCATTTATAGCCAAGAAAGAATTGGTTTTAAAGGCAGACCATTTACTATTTATAAGTTTAGAAGTATGTATGTAAATGCTGAACAAGATGGCCCACAATTAAGCAGAGATAACGATGCAAGAATTACACCTTGGGGCAAAGTAATGAGAAAATGGAGACTAGATGAATTACCACAGCTTTGGAATATTATTATTGGCGATATGAGCCTTGTGGGTCCAAGACCTGAACGCAAATTTTATATTGATAAAATTACTGCAACAACTCCCTACTACAACTACTTATTTAAAGTAAAACCAGGACTTACAAGCTGGGGAATGGTACAATTTGGCTACGCCGAAACTGTTGAGCAAATGATAGAAAGAATGCAATACGATTTAGTATATATAGAAAACGCATCACTACAATTAGACTTTAAAATAATGATTCACACTGTTAGAATTATTGTATTAGGCGAAGGCAAGTAAGAAGTCACAACTTTCAAATATGACAAAAGTCATATTAATAGCAATCAAACATCAATTATAAACCTATTGCTATAATATACCTTGCACCCATCTTTAAACTCACATAATAAATGTGTTTTAATGTGCAGATATTATGAAGCAAAAAATTGTAGACACGTCAATTAAATGTTTCCATTGTGGTGAAGATTGCAACAGTAATGAAATTATTATTGCTAGTAAATATTTTTGCTGCGATGGCTGTAAAATGGTTTACGAAATATTAAATCAAAGTGGCTTATGCAATTATTATGAAATTAATTCAACTCCGGGCAACAATCAAAAGCAACAAATAAGAGAAGGGAAGTTTGCATTTTTAGATGATAAAAAAATACAAGAATCTCTCATCACTTTTAAAGATGATAATACTACACACGTTACATTTTATTTACCTCAAATACACTGTAGTAGCTGTCTTTGGCTTTTAGAAAATTTATATAAAATTAATAAAGGTGTAATAAGCTGCAAGGTTAATTTTCCAAAAAAAGAAGTAGATATTATTTTTAAAAATAATGAAATTAGTATCCGACAAATTGCAGAATTATTAAGTTCAATTGGCTACGAGCCATATATCAGTCTTAACAATTTAGCCGATAAAAAAATATCAACTAGCAAATCAAAAATTTACAAATTAGGCATTGCAGGTTTTTGTTTTGCCAATATTATGTTGCTCAGTTTTCCCGATTATTTTGGGATTGATAGCGGTGAGCAAAAACTCATTCATTTGTTTAGGTATTTGAATGTGTTACTTGCATTGCCTGTATTTTTTTATTCAGCATCCGAATTTTATATAAGTGCCTACAAAAGTGTAAAACACGGTTTTTTAAATATTGATGCACCCATCGTATTATCAATTATCATCACATTTTCTCGTAGCATTTATGAAGTGTATAATGATATAGGTGTTGGTTATTTTGATAGTATGAGTGGTATTGTATTTTTTATGCTTATTGGCAGAGTGCTACAAGACAAAACCTACCAGCAGCTTAGTTTTGATAGAGATTATACCTCGTATTTTCCAATTGCCGTATCTAAAATAAAAGGTGATAAAGAAATAGTGGCTGCCCTGCCTGACATTCAATTGAATGACACCCTTTTAATTCACAATCAGGAACTTATTCCTGCAGATGGAATTTTAACAAGAGGCAAGGCATTAATTGATTATAGTTTTGTAAATGGAGAAAGCTTACCAGTACAAAAAGAAATGGGAGAAATAGTTTATGCTGGAGGAAAACAATTGGGCAGCAATATAGAAATATTAGTAATAAAAGAAGTAGCTCAAAGCTATTTAACCAAACTGTGGAATAAAGATGAATTGAAACAAGAAAAATTTTATCAGGAAAAATCCTTTGTACATCTTGTAAGTAAATATTTTACTTGGTTTGTTTTTATAATAGCTGCAATTGCTGCATTATATTGGTTTAAGCACGACACTTCTAAAGTTTGGAACGCTGTTACAGCTGTATTAATTGTTGTTTGTCCTTGTGCATTATTATTAAGCAATACTTTTACCAATGGGAATATTCTAAAGCTGCTTAGCAAGAATCATTTTTACCTACGCAATGCACAAGTAATTGAGGAATTAGCAAATGTTGATACTATTGTTTTCGATAAAACAGGCACACTTACTACTGGTGAATACAATGATATTGAGTATACTGGACAACCGCTAACTGACAAATTAAAAAAACAACTAACTACGTTAGCAAAACAAAGCACTCATCCTATGAGCAAGGGTATTATTGCTTGGACAAATACGGATAGCAAATATCTCGTTCACTGTTTTAAAGAAGTACAAGGAAAAGGAATAGAATGCTTTGTGGATGATGATTTCATTGCTTTAGGGAAAAAAGAATTTGTTTGTGGAATAAAAGATGATAACTTTAACGAATCGTCTGTCTATCTTGCTGTTGAAGAAAAACTAATTGGAAAATTTGTTTTTAAAAACCATTACAGAAACAATATTGACACTTTAATAAATCAACTTAAAAATAAATATCAATTAGCTGTTTTAAGTGGAGACAATACAGGAGAAAAAAAATACTTACAAAAGCTTTTAGGATTTAAAGCTGTAACACTTTTTAACCAAAAACCAGATGATAAACTTGCTGCTATTAAACAATTACAGCAGCAACAAAGAAAAGTTTTAATGATTGGAGATGGATTGAATGATGCAGGTGCATTAAAGCAAGCCAATGTAGGCATTGCTGTTTCAGAAAACACTAATAATTTCACTCCATCGAGTGATGCTATTTTAGATGCCAATAATTTGCATAAATTATATAACTATATTAAATTATGCAAAGGAAATAAACGAATTGTAATTTCAGCCTTTGTTTTATCAATCCTATATAATATAGTGGGGATAAGCTTTGCAGTACAAGGCACTTTACAACCTGTAATTGCAGCTATATTAATGCCTGTTAGTAGCATCAGTATTTTAATAATAACATTTGGACTAAGCAATCTACACGCAAATTATCTTAAATTAAATAAAAAATAAAATGAAAACAGTTAAACAAATCATTGAAAGCAAAGCAGCATTTTTTAATGTTGTAAATAAAACAGATAATGTTTTAAATGCTTTGAAAGTAATGAAACGAGAAAATCTAAGTTATGTAATTGTAATGGATGCTAACAAATACGAAGGTATAATGAGCGAAAAAGATTACTCTAGAAAAGTGATACTCGAAGGCAAAAACTCTACAGAGACTTTGGTGATGGAAATTATGGAATCTGATATGCCTTTTGTTGATATTAACGATACTTCTGACAAATGCCTTGCTATGATGGATACCTTTAAAGTACGTTACTTACCAGTTTTAGAAGATCAACATTTTAGAGGCATAATTACTTTGCATGATATAATGCGAACAATGCTTTCAGAAAAAATTAACAGTAATACTTTGCAGTTAATGAATGATGAATATTAAATATAAATAAGCGATAAATAAAAAAGGAGATTGTAAATGCAGTCTCCTTTTTTATTTTATGACATAAATCATATAACCCCTTGTTATAAGTCATTTATTAACCAACAGCCACAAAATAGTTTTGCTTTTTAAACATATCAATGAGTGTAATCATCATTTTATTAATCGTTAGTATAAGTATTGCTGCCTTGTTTTTATTGGGTTTTATATGGAGTGTAAAGTCTGGGCAATATGATGATGATGTATCCCCATCTATTAGAATTTTATTTGACGATTTGTCTAAAACAAAAAGTAAACAATAAACCAAAATATATATGCAATTAGAAAAATTTTATTACGACAACAAAATTGTTAAATGGTTTGCCTACGCTACCATTCTTTGGGCAATTGTAGGTATGCTAGCAGGCTTATTGGCTGCCATTCAAATTTATTTACCTGCGGCCAATTTTAATTTTGCCCCCACAACATTTGGAAGGGTAAGACCAGTACACACCAATGCTGTAATTTTTGCTTTTGTTGGCAATGGTATTTTTATGGGTGTTTACTATTCACTGCAACGTTTGTGTAAAGCAAGAATGTTTAGTGATACCCTCAGTAAAATACATTTTTGGGGATGGCAAAGTATCATAGTAGCAGCAGCCATTACATTGCTAGCAGGATATACAACAGGAAAAGAATATGCCGAACTTGAATGGCCTATTGATATTGCTATAACACTTGTGTGGGTTGTATTTGGTATCAATATGTTTGGCACAATTATCAAACGAAGAGAGAGCCATTTATATGTTGCTATTTGGTTTTATATTGCTACTTGGGTTACAGTTGCAATGTTGCACATTGTAAATTCATTTGAACTGCCATTCTCTGCTTTTAAAAGTTACAGTTGGTATGCAGGTGTGCAAGATGCTTTAGTACAATGGTGGTATGGACACAATGCAGTTGCATTCTTTTTAACTACACCTTACTTGGGTATTATGTATTATTTTTTACCCAAAGCAGCGAATCGTCCTGTTTATAGTTATCGTTTATCAATTGTACACTTTTGGGCACTTATATTCATTTATATCTGGGCTGGTCCTCATCATTTACTTTATACTGCTTTACCTGATTGGGCACAAAGCCTTGGCGTTGTATTTAGCATTATGTTAATTGCACCAAGTTGGGGTGGAATGTTGAATGGCTTGTTTACACTTCGTGGAGCTTGGGATAAAGTTAGAGAAGATGCAGTATTAAAATTTATGGTTGTTGCAATTACTTGTTATGGTATGGCAACATTTGAAGGTCCATTACTTAGTATAAAAAGTATTAACGCAATATCTCACTTTACCGATTGGACAATTGCTCATGTGCATGTAGGAGCTTTGGGCTGGAATGGCTTTTTAACTTTTGCAATTCTATATTGGCTAATACCCAAAATATTTAATACCAAATTATATTCTGCAAAACTAGCTGCTAACCATTTTTGGATTGGAACTATTGGTATCATTCTTTATGCAGTGCCAATGTATTGGGCAGGATTTACACAAGCTGAAATGTGGAAACAATTTACTGAAGAAGGTACTTTAAAATATCAGTTCTTAGAAACAGTAACACACATTATTCCATTATACATAATGCGTAGTATTGGTGGTGCATTGTATTTGGTAGGTGCTTTAATAATGGTATACAACTTATGGAAAACTATTGCATCTGGAAAATTAATAGCTAATGAAGCAGCAGAAGCAGCACCTCTTGCTGCACATCCTGAAACCCATAGCAAACAATACTGGCATAGATGGATTGAAAAAAGACCTATGCAAATGTTGGTATTTAGTTTAATTGCTGTTGCTATTGGTGGGGTTATTGAATTAATACCAACATTCCTTGTGAAAGAAAATATTCCAAGCATTGCGTCTGTTAAACCCTATACACCACTTGAATTACAGGGCAGAGACATATATATAAGAGAAGGCTGTTATTTATGTCATTCACAAATGATTAGACCATTTAGAGATGAAGTAGCAAGATATTCTCCAGGAAATAATGAAGGCTATTCTAAAGCAGGAGAATTTGTTTATGACCATCCATTTCAATGGGGAAGTAAAAGAACTGGACCAGACTTAGCTCGTATTGGAAAAAAATATAATGATAGCTGGCATTACAATCATATGCTAGAGCCACAAAGTATGAGCCCTGGTTCAATTATGCCATCTTATCCTTGGTTGTTTGATAATAAAATTGATACAGCTATTACCCCTGCAAAAATAAGAGCAATGATAACACTAGGTGTGCCTTATGAAAAAGGGTATGATGCCATTGCAAACCAAGATTTAATGAAACAAGCTAAAGACATTAAAGATAGACTTAAAAAAGATAAACTAGAAGTAGCTACTGACGCTGAAATAGTTGCTATGATAGCTTACTTACAAAGAGTAGGAACAGACATCAATAAAAAAGACTAGACACAAACTATAATCAAAAAACATTACAATGAAATTTATAAATTATCTAGAAAAAATAACTGGTGTGGATGTTTATGCACTAACCTCTTTCACCATCTTCTTTACATTTTTTGTCGCTATGTCATTTTGGGCTTGGAAAGCAGATAAAAAATTAATTGATGAAATAAATAGCATCCCATTAAAAAACTAATTAAAGATATAAGATGAAATATTTTAAAAATATATTACAGAAACCAATATTGTGGATTCTAATAGCCACACCATCGCAGCTTTTTGCAGCACCACCAAAAGTTTCAGAACTTACTAATCCAACAGCACAAATATTATTAGGTGTAGTTGTTGCATTAGCCATATGCATTGTTCTTCTTGCTTATGTTGTGTTAAGTGCAGCACAATTACATACAATAAAAATTAAACAAGAAAAAAACAAAGCTGCAACAAAAGCTTTGCTAACATTAGTTCTTGTAGCATTTGGCTCAAGTGTTTTTGCCGCCGACGGAGAAACAACTAAAGAAATTTCAGATACCATTGCTGGCATTAAATCATCCTCTTTCTATGCTTTAATTGCAACTATTGCTGTTGAAATAACTATTCTATTTTTCCTTATTGCTAACTTACGTTTTTTATTAAAATCAGAAAAAGAGATTTTAAATATTAACACTGAAGAAACTACAATTAAACAAGAAAATAAATTAATACAATGGTGGGATAAAGTAAACAGTTTTAGACCAATTAAAGAAGAAGCACAAATAGATTTAGGACATAACTATGATGGTATAAGAGAGTTGGATAATAAGCTACCTGGGTGGTGGTTATATGGATTTTATTGTTGTATTCTTTTTGCTTGCATTTACTTGTGGAGATTCCATGTTTCTCATACAGGTTTATCTAGTAAAGGAGAACTGCAAGTTGCCTTAGCAAAAGGAGAAAAAGAAAAAGAAGAATATTTAAAAAATGCTGCTAATAATGTTGATGAAAAGACTGTTAAATTTTTAGATGCTGAGGCTGATTTAGCTGCTGGTAAAACTCTATTTACACAAAACTGTTCATCTTGCCATGGCGATAATGCAAATGGTTTGGTTAATGGCAACCCAGGTACAGGGCCTAATTTAACAGACAATTACTGGTTACACAAAGGCAGTATTAATGATATTTTTTACAGCATTAAATATGGCTGGCAAGATAAAGGAATGAAACCTTGGAAAGAAGATTTTTCTCCTATTAAAATTGCTCAACTAGCTAGTTATATTAAAAGCATGCAAGGTAAAAACACAAGTGGGAAAGAACCTCAAGGAGACCTTTTTGCTGAAGGAATTAATACAACTACAGATACCACAAAAATCAATATGGTAGTAGATTCTGTAAATAAAGCAGCCCCAAATACAGTAGATAACAAATAGAAAAAACAAAATGAGCTCAGAGATTGATCATATAAACGAACCATTAACAGAACATTTTAGAGATAGAATTGCTACTGTAGATGATAAAGGAAAACGCAACTGGATTTATGCCTATAAACCTAAAGGGAAATTCTACAATGCAAGAACAGTTCTGAGCTTCTTTTATTTCATTATTTTCTTCGGTCTGCCTTTTGTTTATATCAATGGCAGACCAATGTTTTTATTTAATATTCCAAAAGGTAGATTTATCATTTTCAACAAAGTGTTTTGGCCCCAAGACTTTTTCATTTTTGGGATAACAATGATAACATTTATATTTTTTATTATTTTGTTTACTGCTGCTTTTGGAAGATTATTTTGTGGGTGGGCTTGCCCACAAACCAACTTTATGGAAATGATGTTTCGTAAAGTTGAGTACCTTGTTTTAGGTGATGCCTCGGCTCAAAAACAGTTAAAAAAATCGCCTTGGACTACTAAAAAAATTTTTAAGGTTACACTAAAACAAATCCTATTATATTTACTATCATTTATAATAGCGAATTTTTTTCTTGCTTATATCATTGGCATAAAAGAACTAGAAAAAATTATTACAAAACCTATATCAGAACATACTGTTGGCTTTTTTTCGCTCATTATTTTTAGTGGTGTCTTTTATGCTGTTTACGCTTTTTTTAGAGAACAGGCTTGCACTGTTGTTTGCCCTTATGGTAGATTACAAAGTGTGCTGCTCGACAAAAACTCTATGATTGTTGCATACGATTATAAACGTGGCGAACCTCGTGGAAATGCAAAAAAAAACAATGATGAACAATTACTAGGCGATTGTATTGATTGCCATCAATGTGTTAAGGTTTGCCCAACAGGAATTGACATAAGAAATGGAGTACAAATGGAATGTGTTGGTTGCACTGCTTGTATAGATGCTTGCGATAACATAATGGATAAAATTAATAAACCTAGAGGTTTAATTCGCTATGCATCTGAAAATGCCATTGCTAATAACGAACCATTACGTTACACAAAAAGAATGAAGTTTTATACTTTCCTATGCCTTTTATTGCTAGGCATTCTCAGCTTTTTGTTGTTTACAAGAAAAGATGTTGATGTTACAATTATGAGAACTCCTGGAATGTTATTTCAAGAAGTAGGCAAAGATTCAATTTCTAATTTATACAATCTTAAAGCTATTAATAAAACAGTTGAAAATATACCTTTAACAATTAAATTAATTGATGAACAAGGTAGTATTAACATTATAGGTAAAAAATATATTAACATTGATAAAGAAGCTCAAGGAGCAGGAACCTTTTTTATTGTATTACCTAAAAAAGCCATCAAAAGTAGAAGCACACATTTAAAACTTGGATTATATGATGGCGAAAAAGAAATAACAATTGTAAAAACAAATTTCTTGGGCTTTGTATCAGAATAAAACTATTAATATGAATTGGGGAAATAAACTAGTGTTAGTATTTGTGGTATTCGTTGCTTTAATTGGCACTTTAGCCTATAAATCTATAAATACCAAATTTGAATTGGTATCGAAAGAATATTATAAAGACGAACTAAAATATCAGGCTAGAATTGATGCAACAAAAGCTTCAAGCAAGTTAAGCAAGGTTGGTATTCTACAAACAAAAGATTCAATTATTATTGAATTTCCTACTGAACTAAACAAAATGCTAATTAGTGGAGATGTTTGGTATTATTGCCCTACAGACGAAAAAAAAGATTTACACTTTAAATTTTCAGACATTAATAATAATCGTTTATTAATTGACAAAAAGCTTGTAAAAAAATCAAATTATCAAGTGAAAGTGAACTATAAAGCCAATGATATAAACTATTACTCTGAAGAAAATATAATTGTTGAATAAGATGTTTCAATTAATCATTACTGCATTAATCATTGGCTTTGCTGGCAGCTTTCATTGCATTGGAATGTGTGGTGCTATTGCAATTTCTCTTCCTATTCAGTCATTACCTGCACAAAAGAAAAAATTAGGAATATTACTTTATAATTTAGGTAGAATAATTACCTATAGCCTAATTGGTGTATTATTTGGCTTAATTGGTAGAACATTTTATCTAGGTGGTTTCCAAAAAACACTTTCAATTAGTTTAGGGGTATTGATACTAGCCTATTTGTTAATCACCTATCTCTTAAACAAATCTGTACAGCTAAAATTTATTCATATTTTCTCCAGCTATGTACAAAACAAATTATCAAAAAACCTAATGCAGCAAGGTTTGCAAAACACTTTTATTATTGGTTTGTTAAATGGTTTGTTGCCTTGTGGTATGGTTTATTTTGCACTTGCTGGAGCTTTGGCAAGTGGTAATATCGCAAGTGGTACAATCTTTATGGCAATGTTTGGTATTGGTACAATTCCATTAATGCTGTTGGTTTCCCATTTTGGCATATTTATTAATGCAGCAGCAAGAAATAGAGTTAAAAAAGCAATGCCATACTTTATGTTTGCAATGGGAATTCTATTTGTACTTCGTGGTCTAAACTTAAATATTCCATTTATCAGTCCTGGTATTGAAAACAGTAATACACGTACTATTTCGTGTCACTAAAATGTTCAATTTTTACTGTTTCTTCTTTTGCACATTTACACTTACCCGACTCTCTGTTCTTACAATTTACTTTTTCTGGTTTTAAGTCTTGTAATAAGCTAATCCATTTTGCTTTTAATGGAAAATATTCATTTTTTATAACGGCAATTATGCTTGAAATATTGGGTTTATTACTGTAACAAGTGGCACATTCATTTTGATCGATACATTGTTCTAATAATAAAATTAGTTGCTTAATTTTTTCTTCTTTTGATTGTGTTAAATGAATAATCTCTTGAATATTAGGTGCAAAATTTGATGATGATATTTGCTTGAAAGTAGAAATAACTGAAGGAAATATTAGCTTACGTTCAAATTGTTCTAATGACGAAAACTCTTTCAGTAAATCCTTCAATACATCATCCTCCAAAGAGTGTTCACTTTCGTTTTTTAAGTTTGAAAACAACATATTTATTTTTGGATAAATACTATTTTCAAGTAAATAAATTAATTCATTATATCTGTTTACTGTAAGACACATTTTGCTTTGTTTTGTAACAAAATTATTTGTGTTTACAAACAAAAATTATGATTGTCATTAGTGGTAAATATGATAAAAATCATATTTAACACTAATGGTCTAGATTGGCAGTTTGAACCAACTTTTCATTGTTTATAATAACAATTTTTTTTCCTGTCAAAGAAACAATTTTATCGTTATTAAATTCTGATAGTAACCTAATAACAGTTTCTGTTGAAGTTCCAACAAACCCTGCAATTTCCTCTCTACTAAAATTAATATTTAACGACTGATCCACTTCATTAACTCCATAGGTTGCCTTAAAAAATAATAAGGCTTCGGCCATTCTTTCTCTAACATTTTTTTGAGCCATAGAAACAAGCTGTTCTTCGGCTTGCTTAAGATTATTAGAAAGCAATTTTAATAATTCGAGATTTAATTTAGGGTTTGTTTTAACCATTTCAAAAAACTTATCTCTTGGAATAAAACAAACCGAACAATCTTCCATTGCAATTGCAGAACAATGATATCTATCGTTAGAAATTAGTGAGCGATAGCCAGCTACATCCCCATCTTTTAACAACCTTAAAATTTGTTCTTTGCCATTTAAACCAGCAGTTGCTAATTTAATTTTACCATGATTAATGCAATATAAGCCTTGTGGGTATCCATTTTCAGAAAAAATAAATTGTCCTTTTTTATAACTGCTACATGCCTTTACTTCATTTAGTGCAGTGGTATCTTCAAGATTTAATACGCTAAATATTGAGTGCACTTTTGAATTGCAAGTTAAACAGCTATGTTCTTCAAATTTTGTAATCATACTTTTGTGTTAAATTTTTAGTCTAAACTTTGCCCTGCTGCTGCTGCTAATTTTAAAATTCTATCGAATTGTGCAGGTGTAATATCTTGATAAAAATAATAAATAGGGTCAACTGGCACACCATTTCTATGCACTTCGTAGTGGCAATGTGGCCCACTGCTTAAACCTGTACTTCCAACATATCCAATTACCTCTCCACGTTTAACAGATTGTCCTTCTCGTGCCTTTATTTTACTCATATGTCCGTAAACAGACTCAAATCCATAACCATGTTTTATTACAACGTGGTTACCAAAGCCACCATTGAATTCAGCTTTATCAATTCTTCCATCTGCAGTTGCATAAATAGGAACGCCTGTTGGTGCTGTAAAATCTAAACCATTATGTGGGCGACTTATTTTTAAAATAGGGTGAACACGAATTCCAAAACCACTTGCTATTCTTGTTAAATCTTTATTACTAACAGGCTGTATTGCAGGAATTGCTAACAAAAGCTTTTCCTTATTTTTTACCATATTTTCGATTTCTACGTAACTTTTAGATTGATATGCCAAACGTAACGAAAGATTATTTAACTGATTAGCCATTGAATTAACAAGTTCTGTTTCACCTAAACTTTGTATTAACTTAACTTCTTTTTTTACTTCTAAATCTTGTACCCTAGCACTATCATGAACAGGCAATGCTTCAAAAACAGAACGATAAACATTGTTATCTCTAGTTTCTAATTCTTCCATTTTTAGTTCTAGCTGCTTTGTTCTTTCGGTTAAAACTGCATAATTTTCTCGTAAATCTTCGTTTTGTTTTCGTAATAGTTTTGTATCAGGATTTTCAATATATCTAAAAACAATTAAAACAATTATAACACCAGTAACAATAGAGGCTGCAAGAAAACCAAAGGTTTGAATGAGTCGAACACGCAGAGGAACTTCGTGTTTCTCGAATTTTAGTGTGTGTGTATTATAATAGTATTTTATTTTCTTCATTGTTACTAAAACCTATGCAAGATAAAATTAAATGTTTTATTAGGTTAAAAAATGTTGAAAGCTAATACTATCTGTTATTTTTACAACAATCATATTTTAGGTTAATGCGGTTATTGATTTTTATTTGTTTGGGATTGCTTTTTACTAAGGTTGCTGCACAAAATGTAACTAATACTGCTGTAGATTCTACAGTTATAATTTCACATATTATTGTTTCTGGCAACAAACACACCAAAACAAATATTATTTTAAGAGAAATTTTTTTTAAAGAAGGCGATACCATTACTATAAAAGACTTGGCACAAAAAATAATTGAAAGCAAATCTTTTATTTTTAACACTACCCTTTTTGTAGAGGTAAATATTGAAACAGCAAAACTTGATGGTAATAAAATTGCCGTTTTAGTTTTGGTAAAAGAACGTTGGTATATTTTTCCTTTGCCATATTTTAAACTTGTTGATAGAAATTTTAACGAATGGTGGGTAAATCAAAATCACAGTTTTGAACGTGTTAATTATGGAATGAAATTCTATCATAATAACTTATCTGGCAACAACGATAAGCTAAATATTTGGCTAATTACTGGTTATAACAGACAAGTAACAGTTAGGTATGAACTGCCACTTGCCAACAAAAAATTAACCAATGGATTTAACGTAGGTATAACAAATTCTAAGCAAAAGGAAGTTAATTACGCCACAGGATTAAACAACAAACAGTTGTTTTTTAAGTTGCAAGATGGCTTTGCCAAAAATTTTACTCGTTTTGATTTTACATTTACCAACAGACCAGATAAAAAAGTTAAACATAGTTTTAGGCTAGCATACACAATAGAAAGTATTGCAGATTCCGTTGTTATAAAAAATCCTAACTATTACCTAAACCAACAAAATAAATTTAACTATGTAGACTTTACGTACTCATTGCAATATTTAAACAGTAACTATAATGCTTATCCTACTAATGGATTTAGTGGTAATCTAAGTTTATACCACAGGGGAATATTCGACAAAGAATCTGATTTTACGCAACTAACTGCAAATACTATTATTGCTTTTCCATTTTTTAAAAAGTGGTTTTTTAGAGCCAGAAACGCCGCTACTATTAAGTTTCCTTATAATAATCAATTTATTAATCAACCTATCTTTGGTTATGGCGACTTCCAACTACGTGGACAAGAGTATTATGTGGTGGATGGAATGGCAGGATTGATGAGTAAAATGAATATTGGAAAAGATTTATTTACATTCAATGTTAAACTGCCCGTTAAAGGAAGTACTTACAATAAAATACCTGTTAAGGTATACGGTAAATTTTATGGCGATTTTGGCTATAGTTATAACCCTTACGTAAATAACAATTTACTAAACAACAAACTTATGTACACTTATGGTTTGGGGCTAGATATTGTAACTATTTATGATGTTGTAATTAAACTTGAGTATAGTTTTAACCAATTAGGAGACAAAGGTTTTTTCTTTGGTAATTAATTTTACTTAAACGAAATATCTGCAATAATTGGATAATGATCAGATAAATTTAATCGTGGGGAAAAGTAATGAATAGGTTTTAGTTCTTTACTCATCAATACTACATCTATTCTTAAAAAAGGAATGTTTCCAGAGTATGTTCCTTGCCAACCAGAACCTTTTGCAGTAAACGCATCGGTCAAATTTTTACCCAATTGGTGATAAACATAAGAGGAAGGAACAGAATTTAAATCTGCACAAAAAACAAATGGCAATTTAGTAGTATCCATAACTTTTCTAATTATTTCTACTTGGTTGATATGTGATGTATCGAAGTATTTTAGTTTAGCATATTTACTACTGTGAAAAACAATATTGGTATCATTCATTACATATTTAAACTCCTCTCTTGGCTTAGTTGTGTCCATACTGGTGTACATAGACCTTAGGTGAGTGTTAAATATTCTAATAGTTTTATTATTGTAAATTACATCAGCAAATCCTAAACTTTCTGTAAAATGCTTGCCATTATATTGAATACTATTTGAATTTTTAATGGGAAGTCTCGAGAAAATACAAGTGCCATAAACCGAATGTCCCCAAATAGTTGTTGTATCAATATCTTTAGACATATATATAAATGGATAATGCAGTGAATCTTTAATAAATTCGATTGGGTGTAAAAAAATCGAAGAATCTAGCTGTTCAAAATCCTGTATACAAACTATATCGGCATTTGAAGATTGAATGAATTTAATCATTTCTCTGTATTTGCTACCTACTGTATCACTATTGATATGGTGGGTAATAAAATTTTCTACATTCCACGTTAATACTCTAAACGTTTTATCTGTTTTTTCAGGAAGGTTTTTAGTAGTAAAATGATAACTGAATACTGAAGATATGTTTTTGAAACCACATAAAATTATCACCGCGACCATCCATATTTTGTTTCTTTTAAAAACAAAATAATATAGTAGCCAACAAATCATTGACACGAAGAGTAGCGGAAATCCAATTGCTAAAAAAGTTAACGGATAAAAATGTTTTGGATGAATATAAGGGCTAAGGCAAGCCAGCAAATAAATGCAGGTATTCAAAATAAACACTACATCAAGAGCCTTAACAAAAAATGACTTTGAAAAAAGCTGTCTCATATTTTAATCAGATTCTTTAGCTGCTCTGTCCAAAAAATCTTTTTCTTCTTTTGTTAATCTATTATAGCCAAGTTTACTAATTTTATCTAGCAGTTCATCAACTCTTTTTTCTGTAACATTTGGTGTTTTAGAAAAAACAGGTTCTTTTGCTTTGTAAAAAACCCTATCCATTTGTCTTACTTTTTGGTGCTTTTTTCCTGGGTTAAATAAATCATCAACCCAATAAGCAAAATTGTATATCCAGCTGCCCCAATCTTTACCAGCTTGCAGTTGCTTTACATAAACAAACCCAATTATACCAGCTGTTAAATGCGATATCAACATTGCCGTATTACCACTATATGCTATTGAAGCAATATCAATTGCTAAAAAAAATAATCCCAAAATCCAAAGAGAAAATCCAGAACCAATGTGCTGATAGATTCTATAGTTTGGTGAAAGTATTGTAGTGGCAACAGCAACTGCTAATACAGCAGCACCAGAGCCCTCATATAAAAAACCACTATATATACTTTGCTGAATAGATGGAAATAAAGCAGTGGTTATTACATAAAAAACACCACCAAAAAAACCTCCAAATAAATAGATAGGAATTAGTTTTTTATTACCCACTAAATCTTGCAAAACATAACCAAAAGCCCATAACCAAAGCATATTGCTTACAAATCCCCAAATACTATAATTAGAGAACATATAGGTAAGCAATGTCCACGGTTTATATAATAATTCACTAGGCTTTGCCGACAATGTAAACCAATACAAAATCTTTTTTTGAAATACTTGCTCTGCCGCTTCTCCTAACCCATCTAATAAAAAAACTATTTTTAAAAAGTTAAGGATTACGAAAAGAAAAGCATTAATGGCAAACAAAATAACAAGTGCATTATTGTTTTGCCCAAGCGTTGGTTTTTTTTCAAAATAATCTCGCTGACCCATACAATTTTATTTAATAAAAGGTTCTTTTATTTGTTTTGTTCCAAAAATAAACTAATGCGAAGCCTACAACTGCACCACCTAAATGTGCAATGTGTGCTACATTATCCCCAGCAGAGTTTGCAATAGTTAAATATAATTCTAATGCTGCATAACCAAGCACCATCCATTTTGCTTTAACTGGTATTATGCCATATATGTATAATTCTGAATTAGGAAATAAATAGCCGAAAGCAGCCAAACACCCAAATACAGCACCACTTGCACCCAATGTAGATTCATTGAGTTTAAACTGTGGGCTATCAATTAACCTAAATTGTTCTTCAACGGGTAGTTGCTTAAACAATTCAGCAATGGGTTGAAAATGATAGTACATAAAAATTAAATGTGCTAAAGCTGCACCAAATCCACAGGCAAAATAGAAGGTAATAAATCGTTTTGGACCCCAAAGATTCTCAAGCACAGAACCAAACATCCACAAAGCGAACATATTAAAAAAAATATGTCCAATATCGCCGTGCATAAACATATGCGTTACAATTTGCCAAGGCTTAAACCAAGGGCTTTGCCAAGTATGTAATGCAAACCATTTTTCTAAATGCAAATCAAACTGCACATCAATAGTTGATTGTGCTATAAATACAAGAATATTTATAATTAATAAATTCTTTATTATTGTTGGTAAAACCTGAAATCTTGATGGTCTAAATTGTGTCATAATTAGTGAATGTTTTTTGGAAAATGATGATTGAGTTGGGACAATTATTGTCTCACTTACTATTTCTCATTCATCAATTCCTTAAGCTTCAATTGCACTACATTTTCTATGTGATGCGTGTGTGGAAACATATCAACAGGCTGCACTTTTGTTACTTTGTATTTTTCATCTAGCATTGCCAAATCTCGTGCCTGTGTTGCAGGATTGCAACTTACATACACAATTGTAGGAGCTGCCATATCTAACAATTTTTTTACAAGTTTTTCATGCATCCCAGCTCGTGGAGGGTCTGTAATAATGACATCTGGCTTGCCATTTTGGTTAAAAAAATCATCAGTACAAATATCAATTACATCTCCCACAAAAAAATCAGCATTAGATAAATGGTTCATTGCAGCATTTTCTTTTGCATCATCAACGGCTTCTTTAATTAGTTCAACCCCAACAATTTTTTTTGCTTTATTACTTACAAAAATTCCAATGCTTCCTGTGCCACCATATAAATCATATACAATTTGTGTGCCGTCTAACTCTGCAAAATCTCTTGTAATTTTATATAGCTTTTCGGCCTGCTTGGTATTAGTTTGAAAAAAAGATTTTGGGCTTATTTTAAATTGATAATCTTCTAGTTTTTCTACAATATATCCTTTTCCTTTATATACTATTGGCTCTAAATCAAAAATACTATCGTTAAATTTTAGGTTAATAGTGTAAAGCAATGTTGTAATTTCAGGAAACTGCTGCAACATAAATTGCATTAATGCTTCAATAGCTTTAGGGTTGTTTTCTCCTACAACAACATTAACCATTAGTTCTCCAGTTGTTGCAAATCGAACCATCATATTTCTCAAAAATCCAATATGATTTCTAATGTCATAAAATGTAAGATTATTTTCCTTGGCGTATGCAGCTACTGTGTTTCTTATTTTATTGGTAGGTTCTTTTTGCAAGTGACAAGTTTCCAATTCTACAACTTTATCAAAAAAACCTCGTGCATGGAAGCCAGCAGCAGCAACATCTTCATATCGCTCCCCATTTTTTCTCAATTCAGCCAGATCCTCGTTGGTTACATATCGTTTTGTAGAGAATGTGTATTCTAATTTATTTCTATAATATTCTGTTTCATCAGCTCCTGCAATAGTTGCTATTTCAGGCAGTTCAACTTTTGCAATGCGTTGCAAATTATCTATTACTTGCTGGTGTTTATATTGCAGTTGTTTACTATAGGGCAACATTTGCCAAATACAACCTCCGCAAATACCAAAATGTTGGCAAAAAGGCTGCACTCTATCTTTAGAGTACTCTTTATAGGCTAAAGGAAAACCTTCTGCCCAATCCTTTTTACTTTTCATCAACTTTACATCAACAATATCGCCAGGAACTGCTTTTTCAATAAAAATTACTTTACCATCAACTTTAGCAATGCTTTTGCCTTCTGCTGCATAGTCAGTAACTAGAATGTCTTTTAATATTACTTGTGGTTTCTTTTTTCTCACATTGCAAATGTAACTGAGAGAATTTTTTAAAGTTTACTTTCTTGTAATATCTGCACCCAATGCCCTTAATCGAGTGTCGATATTTTGATATCCTCTATCAATTTGTTCTATATTTTGAATAGTACTTTTACCATTGGCACTTAGTGCTGCAATCAACAATGCCTGACCAGCACGAATATCTGGGCTACTCATTGTTATGCCACGTAAATTATGATGTCTTCCAAGCCCTACAACAGTTGCTCTATGCGGATCACAAAGAATTACTTGAGCCCCCATTTCTATTAATTTATCTACAAAAAACAAGCGGCTTTCAAACATTTTTTGATGAATTAATATACTGCCTTTTGCTTGTGTAGCTACTACCAATACAATGCTCAATAAATCTGGTGTAAAACCAGGCCAAGGATGGTCGCTCATTGTAAGGATACTTCCATCTAAAAAGGTTTGTATTTCATAACTTTCCTGTGCAGGTATATGAATATCATCTCCATTAATATTCATTTTAATACCTAATTGAGAAAATTTTTCTGGTATAATTCCCAAGTGTTCAACTCCTGCTCCTTTAATTAAAATATCACTTTGTGTCATTGCAGCTAACCCAATAAAACTGCCCACTTCAATCATATCTGGCAACATTGTGTGTGTTGTTCCATTTAATTTCTCAACACCTTCAATAATTAACATATTGCTACCAATGCCATTAATTTTTGCTCCCATACGCACCAACATTTTACTAAGTTGTTGTAAATAAGGTTCACAAGCTGCATTATAAATTGTGGTCGTTCCTTCTGCTAAAACAGCAGCCATTACAATATTGGCTGTTCCTGTAACGCTTGGCTCATCCAGTAGCATAAAAGCACCTTTAAGTTGTGGTGCTTCAATAGTGAAAACATTTGAATCGTCATTGTAATTAAACTTTGCACCCAATTTTTCAAAACCAATAATATGTGTATCCAATCTTCTTCGTCCAATTTTATCTCCTCCAGGTTTAGGGATATAAGCCTTTTTAAAACGTGCAAGCATAGGGCCTGCAAGCATTACAGAGCCACGTAACATTCCTCCTTTTTTTCTAAAGGCTTCGCTAGCAAAATAATCTACATCAATATCATCTGCTTTAAAACTGCAAGTGTGCTCATCAATTCTATTTACTTTAACTCCCATCTCTTGCAATAAATCTATCAAAAGATTTACATCAATAATGTTTGGGATATTATTAATAATTACTTCGTCTGCAGTTAATAAAACTGCACTTATAATTTGCAGTGCTTCATTTTTTGCACCTTGTGGTATGATAGTACCATTTAATTTATTGCCACCCCTTACTTCAAAACTTGCCATTTTATTTTTTTTATTGATGATTTAAGAGTGTTACCACTTTGTAAACATTCTATCCAAATAGTCTTCTTTAAACTCTACAAAAGTTGGATTACCTGTTGCTGTTGTATTTGGTGTTTGGCATTTAAATAAATCTTCTACTAATATTTGCATTTCTTTTTGCGATAAAACCTGACCTGCTTTTATTGCATTTTGCCTTGTTAAACAACGCACTAATTTTTCTCTTTTACTAAATTTTATATCGCTGCTCGAATGCTTAAATTGTTCTAATAACAACTCAATACTGTTTTTTTCATTTCCTTGCAAAACGTCTGCTGGTGTACCTTGTATTACAAACGTATTATTGCCAAAGTGTTCTATTTGATAACCTAATGCATTAATATCTTCCAACAAGTCTTCTAGCAAAACTGCATCGGCTACACCCAATTCTAAAGTAACTGGGAATAAACTTTTTTGTGTAACTGCTAATTTATGATGAGCTTCTTTACTGTACTTTTCATACAAAATTCTTTCGTGTGCCAATTGTTGATGAATTAACATAAAACCCTTGGGCGTTGAAGAAATAATATAGGTATTATGAAGTTGGGTTAATAGTGAATGGTGAGTTGCAAGTGGGTAATCAAACGTTTCTTGTTTCTCGTTATTCGTTTCTCGTTGTTCAACTTCGTACTTCGTACTTTGTACTTCAAAATTATTATTTATGGGTTGAAAAAAATCTTTCCAATGTTTAAGTTCAGCATTAGCAGACCTTTCAATAAAATGTGCTTGATTTTTTTGTGTGAAAGTTTTGTACAAATTTGAAGCAGAAACTTCATCTTTTTTTTCTTCAGTAAATGGATTTGTTACAGATGTTAAACTTTGAATATCTGCATTTAGCGTAAAATCTAAACTAGGTGCAATGCTAAATTGTGCCAATGCGTGTTTTACAGCACTTTGCACAAATGCATATGTTATTTTTTCATCTTCAAACTTAATTTCTTGTTTGGTAGGATGTACATTAATATCAATTTGCTCGGGGTCTAAATCTATAAACAAAACATAACTTGGAAAACTATCTTTAGGCAACAAATCGTTATAAGCAGTATTTACTGCGTGATTTAAATAAGCACTTTTTATAAATCTGTTGTTAACAAAAAAATACTGATCGCCACGTGTTTTTTTGGCTGTATCTGGCTTACCTATAAAACCATATACATTTAGGTAGTCAGTATGTTCTTTTACAGGAACTAGTTTAGCGTTATAGTTACTACCTAAAATTTGAACAATACGTTGTTTAAGATTTCCTGCTTCTAAATGAAAAACCTCTTGTCCGTTACTTGTTAATGAAAAAAAGATATTAGGAAAAGCCATTGCAACTCGTATAAATTCATCAACAATATGACGCATTTCAACAGAATTGCTCTTTAAAAAATTTCGGCGTGCTGGAACATTAAAAAACAAGTTTTTCATACTAATACTTGTTCCATTATTAAAAGCACAAGGTTCTTGTTTAAGTACAACACTATTCTCAATTTCAATGTATGAGCCTATTTTTTCTTCTGCCTTTTTCGTTTTTAGTTCTACTTGTGCTACTGCTGCAATACTTGCTAAAGCTTCGCCTCTAAAACCCATTGTTTTTATTTTAAACAAATCTTCAATTTGTTTAATCTTACTGGTTGCGTGACGCTCAAACGCCATTCTAGCATCGGTTTCACTCATCCCTTTGCCATTATCAATTACTTGAATTAAGCTTTTGCCAGCATCGCTAATAATTAATTTTATTTCTGTAGCATCTGCATCAATTGCATTTTCCATTAGCTCCTTTACTGCACTTGCAGGACGCTGAATTACTTCACCAGCAGCTATTTGATTAGCTATATTATCGGGCAATAAATTTATAATATCAGACAAAACTCAACGGAAAGTTAATTAATTAAATAGTTTCATTCTTTTAAAAGAAGATTCCCAATTTTAATGCAAGATTATTCATATTGATTCTACCATCATCATTCCAACTACCGTTTTTTGTAACATCGATAAAACCATTGTTAAAAACCAAACCTGCTACTAACACATTTTTATTTGAAATTGGAATTTCAACACCAGCACCAACTTGCATTCCTAAAGAAACAGGCTGAATATTGTTTAGTATATTTTCATTGTCGTTAGAATAGTTGGTGGTGCCTGTGCCCACTAAAAAATTTGTTTGAACATTTGATCTTGCCTTAACAGGAATTGCTAAAAATCCACCAAAACTTCCCCAAAAATCCATCTTGCCTTTATTATCAGATTTTAGTTTTATGGCAAATGGAACTTCAACATACTGAATTCTAAGATTGTAATTGGCTGTATTGGTTGCAGCACTTGTATTTGCTGTAACATACCCTGTTTTCGTTCCAGTGTACGAAAGCTTACCACCAAGTTGCGAAACTTGTAATCCTGTTGAAAAAATATAGTTATCTGCAAATTCATAATCTACCATTAGGCCATAGTTGATACCCACTTTAGAACCATCGCTTTTAACACCATTTTCATTAGGGTGTAACCATGAAATGTTGGGTTCTAATTTGAATCCAATACGTAAATCACGAGAATGTTTTTGAGCAAAAGAAGTTGCAGTTAACATTAAAAATACTATTACAGTAAGTATATTCTTCATCATAAAAATTATTTAATGTGCAAATGTAATTGATGAAGTTGTTTAAAGCCCAACAGAACATTTATTAATCTTTTAAATAGTGGTTTTATCATCTTATTCGTGAAATACTACTACAAACAAAAAAGGTTCAAAGTGGTATACTTTGAACCTTTTCATATAAAATAGATATGTATTATTTACTCACAATATCCAACTCATCAACAATATGTTTTGCACCACCTAGTTTTTCAATACACCAAAGTACATAGCGTACATCAACACAAATTGTTCTGTTAAGGTCTTTATCGAAAGCTAATTTATGGCTTAAGGCTTCGTAGTTGCCATCAAAAGCTAAACCAATTAATTCACCTTTTGCATTTAGAACAGGACTTCCACTATTACCTCCTGTTATATCATTGGTTGTAATAAAACTAATAACAACATCTTTTTTAATAGGGTCTTCGTATCTACCAAAATCACGAGCTTTATAAAGATCAATGTATTTTTTTGGTAAATCAAATTCGTAATCTCCTGGCACATATTTATCAATGGCACCTTTCATTGTGCAAACAATATCATACTTCACAGCATCTTTTGGTGCATAACTTTTTACATTACCATAGCTAACACGCATTGTAAAGTTTGCATCAGGGTACATCATTTTAGCTTTTTCAGGATTCATTTCCATTATACCTTTTAAATAAGCTCTTCCTAAATCATTATTTTTTAAAGTAAACGCCATAAACTTAGGGGCGTAATTACTGTTGTAGTTTTTAATGAAAGCGGCAGCTGTTTTAAAAGCAGGGTCAGCGTTTAAGGCTTCTACAGTTGGTTTTGCTGTAAATGCTTTCCATTTTGCATCATCAAAAGCCATTGTGTTTTCAAACACCCAAGCAGCATATTTTTTAAATGGGTTTTCATCAATACTACTTGCTTTAAACAACTCTGTATAAAATCCTTTAGGATGTTGGTCTGCTTCTACATCACCCATAAACATTGATAAAACATTTGCTAAAATAGCCTGGTCGCTTTTTTTGTTTTCATCGTTTAAGAAATTCTTTCTTGCAGCTTCAGCAGCTTTAATAGCTTTATCAATGTCTTCTTGTTTAACATCTTTTTTGTTCAATGTATTTTCTAAACCAATCCAACTGCCAGCAAAAGCCATTAGTGGTGAGCCCATTATTCCTTCGTTAATATATTGGCGGTGCATAGAATATGGTCTCCAAGCGTTATAGTTTTTTGTATAGTCGGCAGTAATGTTTTCATATTCTGCTTTTCCTTTTGCCCAATTTGCAAACTCTTCTTCGTATTTTTTCTTTTGTCCAAACACATCATATTTTAATAATTGTTTGCTTTCGCCATCAAAGAATTTCCAATAGTTAGCAATACCTGCATAGCTACTTGCTAATTGTAATTTAACAGCAGGGTCTTTAATCATTTCAGCGTGCATTAATTTCAAACGCATATCACGCAATTTAACAAGCACAGGGCTTGTAATGTCTGTACTTAATTTTACTCCATCGCTAATTTCATAACGATTTGTACCACCAGGATAACCATAAATCATACTATAATCACCATCTTTCAAAGGCTTAATACTCACTGGCAAATGATATTTTGCAGCCATTGGAACATTGGCTGCATCATATTTTGCTGGTTTTCCATCTTTACCAGTATAAACTCTAAAGCAAGAGAAATCTCCTGTGTGGCGTGGCCATTCCCAGTTATCAGTATCGCCACCATATTTTCCAATACTTTCTGGAGGAGTACCTACAAAACGAATGTCTTTATAAACATTATAAACATACATAAAAAATTGGTTGCCTTTAAACATACTACCAATTGCAGCACGTTTAAATTCGTCTCCACCTGTAGCTTCTTTTATCATTGCAGCTTGCAGTTCAGCAAATTTGTCATTTCTCTCTTTGCCTGTTAAATTGCCTAAGCCAGCCATTAATTTATCAGTTACATCTTCAATTCTATCTAAAAATTGAACAGTTAACCCTGTTTGAATTTCTTTGCTTTTATCGGCAGCCCAAAAACCATCTTGTAAATAGTTGTGTTCTACACTACTTGCTTTTGCAATAGCATCATAACCACAGTGATGGTTGGTAAAAATTAACCCTTCTTTACTAACAATCTCACCAGTACAGCCTCCACCAAAAATGATGATAGCATCTTTAATAGAAGAATGATTAATGCTGTAAAGTTGGTCTGCTTTAAGTTTAAGACCACGCTTTACCATATCGTTATAAACTTGCTGCCCCAATAACATAGGCAGCCACATTCCTTCATCAGCATAGCTTTTAAACATTAAAAGCATTAGCGATAGTGAGACAACTATTTTTTTCATATAACTATTTTAATGAGTTGCAAACGTATGGAAAACTATCATTCGTTAGTAGCAATTTTAGTTGATTGGCTGAGAGTATAATTTGATACTTTTGTTTCTATGGAAAAAATAAAGCAATGGAGCAAAAGGCTACTTAAAATTGTGGCTGTTTTATTTATTTTAATGAATGTGGTTTGTGCTTTTCAAGCATATAAGCTTACTCATTTTTATGATACAAACGATGCAATGCCTAGTCCTGAAAAAATGAGTTTTACAGACAAAGTAAGTGCTGGATTATTTGGGGTAAAATTCCCAAAAAGTACGTGTGGAGCCAAACCAGAAAAATATGAAACTATCAATTTAAAAACTGACGATAGTTTAAAACTTGAAGCATGGTATTGCAAAAGTGATTCAGCAAATGGAACTGTTATACTTTTTCACGGACACGGAGGTAAAAAAAGTGATTTATTGCCGGAGGCTAGTGCATTTTTAAATTTAGGCTACAATGTTTTTTTAATTGACTTTAGAGCTCATAGCAATAGTGATGGAAATACCTGCACCATTGGCTTTGACGAATCGAAAGATGTAAAAGCAGCTAATGATTTTATTATAAAAAAAGGAGAAAAAAATATTGTTTTATATGGCGTTTCCTTAGGTGCAGCTACTATTTTAAAAGCTGTTGAAGATGATTATGTTCATCCACAAAAAATAATTCTAGAAATGCCATTTGGCACTTTACAAGATGCAGTAAAAGGAAGATTAAAAATTATGAATTTACCGCAGCAACCACTTGCTGCTTTATTAACTTTTTGGGGTGGCATTGAACATGGTTTTTGGGCTTTCAATTTTAAACCACAAGAATATGCTAAGAAAGTAAAATGCCCTGTTTTATTGCAATGGGGAACTAACGATAAAAGAGTTTCTGCAACAGAAACCAATACTATCTTCCGCAACATCTCATCTACTCAAAAAACGTTTGTTGAATATAAAAATAGTGGACACCAAAGTTTTTGCAAAAATGAGAACGAAAAGTGGAACGCTGCAATAGCTAATTTTCTTGCAGAATAAACATAAAAAAGCCACAGAATAAAACTGTGGCTTGAACAAAATCGTTTTAGTTTATCTTTTAATTTGGCTATGTACAAATAAACTAGTGATACTCTTGTTTTCAGCAGCATTTCTAATTGCAATTGCAAATAAGTCAGCTACGGAAATTACTTTAATTTTAGGTGTTTGATTTTTTAATGGGATAGTATCGCAAACAACCAATTCCTTTAAAACACTGTTTTCGATATTCTCATAAGCTTTACCACTTAAAACAGGGTGAGTACAAAAAGCTCTCACACTCGTAGCTCCTTTTTCTAACAATAATCCAGCACTTTTTGCAAGAGTTCCTCCTGTGTCACAAATATCATCAATCAACACAACATCTTTACCAACAACATCACCAATTACAACCATACTTGCAATTTCATTAGCTCGTTTACGATGCTTATCGCAAATAACCATTGGTGCATTAAAAAAGCTTGCTAATTCACGAACACGATTGGTGCTTCCAACATCTGGAGCAGCAAAACATAAGTTCTCTAATTTCAAACTTTCAATATATGGTATAAAAATAGCAGAGCTATCTAAATGGTCAACTGGAATATCAAAAAATGCTTGAATTTGTGGTGCATGCAAATCCATTGTAATCACACGATTTGCACCTGCTGCTTCTAATAATGTTGCCATTAACTTGCTACCAATTGCAACACGTGGTTTGTCTTTTCTATCTTGTCTTGCATAACCATAATATGGCAAAACTGCTACAATTTTTTGAGCACTTGCACGTTTTGCTGCATCAATCATTAGCAATAATTCCATAATGTTTTCGGCTGGGGCAAATGTGCTTTGCACTAAAAAAACATAATCACCTCGAATACTTTCTAGAAACACAGGTTGTATTTCACCATCACTAAATTTTTGAATGTTTACTTTTCCTAGTCTTGCACCAAAACTTTTGGCAATTTTTTCAGCTAATTGTTGCGAGCCTGTGCCAGCAAATATTTTTACAGAAGAATTCATATTTAAGGGGAATTGCTGCGAAGATAAGGTTGCGTGTTTAATGCAAAAATGTAGTTTTAAAATACTTACAAATAAGATTTATAAAGTGTAGTATTTGTTAACAACAAAATTTGTTACTCATTTATTTACTAGATGTTTATTATAAAAACACCAAACTCTTTACATTTGTTTATATTGAAGCTATAAATTATGACGACAGCAGCTGGCAAACTTATTTCTATTGGAGGTGCAGAAGACAAAGGAACTGACTTGGAAAAAGGAGAAATACATCGTAGTAATCTTAATTTTTTTGAGTTGGGTATTTTACGCAGAATTGCTGAAGAAGCAGGTGGCATTAATGCTAGAATTGAAATTATAACAACTGCTTCGATGATTCCCTACGAAGTTGGTGAAAACTACTTAGATGCTTTTTCAAAAATTGGTTGTATTAATGTTGATGTAATGCATATACGCAACAGAGAGGATGCCAACAACACAGCTTACAAACAAAGAATTAAAGATTGCGATTGTGTTATGTTTAGTGGTGGCAATCAATTAAGGCTTACTGCTGTTTTTGGTGGCACCGAATTTTTGCAGATTATTAAACAACGTTATCAAAACGATGCTGATTTTATAGTTGCTGGCACCAGTGCTGGTGCAATGGCTATGAGCAACACTATGATTTATGAGGGCAATGCAGCAAAAGCACATTTAAAAGGCGAAGTAAAAATCACTACAGGCTTGGCTTTTATGGATAATGTAATTATTGATAGCCATTTTGAAAAGCGTGGACGTTTTGGTCGATTGGCACAAGCTGTTGCTGCAAATCCAGGATGTATTGGCATTGGATTATCAGAAGATACTGGTATGTTGATTACTAATGGCAACAGAATGGAAGCTATTGGCAGTGGTTGTGTAATGATAATTGATGGGCACGATATACGCCACAGTAATATTGCAGATATACCAGATGGCAACCCTATTAGTGTTGAAAATATTAAGGTTCATTTATGCGAAAAAGGAAATGGTTATATGGTAAATGAACGTCAGTTTATTATTGAAGCACAAAAAGGAGCTTTGATTAACAAGCAGGTTGAGGTGGAATAAGGTTTTTTACAATGTAATGAAATATAAAAAACTTATCATTTCTATCGTTAAAACTAATTGTGGCTTGCATTTAAATGCATTATAAATCTTACAAGATAAATCCCTAATCCTCCTTTTCTTTGCTATATGCAAGAAAAAAAACTATTTCTACTCGATGCGTTTGCATTAATCTTTCGTGCTTATTATGCTTTAATTCGTAATCCACGTATTACTAGTAAAGGTCGTAACACCAATGCACAGTTTGGTTTTACTAATACATTAATTGAGTTAATAAAAAAGGAAAAGCCTACACATTTGGCTGTTTGTTTTGATGTAAGTGGGCCGACTGTACGAGATGAAAAATATGAGTTTTACAAAGCCAACAGACAGGATGCTCCTGAAGATTTATTGGCTGCTGTACCTGATATTAAACGCATCATTGAAGCCTTTAACATTCCTGTTATTGGTGTTGAGGGATATGAAGCAGATGATGTTATTGGTACATTAGCGTGGGAAGCACACGATGCAGGCTATGAAGTATTTATGGTTACGCCTGATAAAGATTATGGTCAGTTGGTACGTGATGGAATTTATATGTATAAACCAAGTTATGGCGGTGGCGATGTAGAAATTTTAGGACCTAAAGAAGTGTGTGAAAAATGGGACATAAAACGTGTTGACCAAGTAATTGATATTTTAGGATTAATGGGTGATGCTGTTGATAATATTCCTGGTATAAAAGGTGTTGGCGAAAAAACGGCTGCTAAATTGTTAAAGGAATATGATACGCTTGAAGGTGTTTTAGAAAATGCAGATAATATAAAAGGTTCTATTGGTGAAAAAGTAAGAGCAGGAAAAGAAGATGCCATTATGAGCAAAATGCTAGCAACCATTATTACCAATGTGCCTGTTGCTTTTCACGAAGAAAACTTTAAACTAACCGAGTGGAATAAAGATGCTTTGAAAGAAGTGTTTGAAGAATTAGAATTTAGAACTTTGGCTAAAAGATTGTTTGGTGATGCCACAGCAAATAACGAACCCTATCAGGGAAAAGATTTGTTTGGTGATGTTATTCACGCCCCACTTGGTTCTAAAAAGACAACTAGTTCTGCAAACCCACAAGCCCCATCATTATTTGACAGCCCTGAAGATAAATCTCGTCATGGTTCTATTCAATTGCCATCTTTCTTGCAAAACATAGCACCTGCAAAAACTACAGAAGAAGACTCTACCAAAAACGAAACATCTTTTTTCAAAACAATAAAAGATGTTGAACACGAATACCATTTAATCAACACACCAGAAAAAATCAACCAATTAATCAATCAACTTATTAATCAAACAGAAATTTGTTTTGACACAGAAACTACGAATATTGATGCTAATGAAGCAGAATTAGTGGGAATGAGTTTCTCTTTTACGCCACACGAAGCTTATTATGTTCCTTGCCCTAACGATAGGCAAGAAACGATAACCTTATTAGAACTTTTCAAACCATTATTCAATGATGAAAAGAAAGTGTGGATTGGTCAAAATTTGAAATATGATATGTTGGTGTTAAAGTGGTACAACATAGCATTGAAAGGAAACATTTGTGATACTATGCTAATGCACTATGTGGTTGAGCCTGAAGGCAAACGCAGTATGGATGCACTAAGTCAACAATATTTAAACTATGAACCCATCCATATTGATGAATTGATTGGCAAAAAAACACGAAAAGCAACTAATAAAATTGGAGAATTAGGTTTAGATGCAGCCTCTCTAAAACAAGGAAATATGAGGGATGTGGATGTTGACATTGTAAAAGATTATGCTGCTGAAGATGCTGATATTACATTACAACTAAAGCACCAACTGTTTCCATTACTAAAAGAAAAAGAAGTTGAAAAAGTATTTAATGAAGTAGAGAACCCTTTAGTGAAAGTGCTTACTGCAATGGAGTTTGAGGGGGTAAAGGTAGATGTTGACTTCTTAAATGAATATAGCAAACTGCTTGATGTGGATGCACGCAAGGCAGAAGAAAGTGTGTATATGCAAGCAGGGGTGAAGTTTAATTTGGCATCGCCAAAACAGTTGGGCGAAGTATTATTTGATAAAATGCAATTGGATTCATCTGCCAAAAAAACTAAGACTGGTCAATACCAAACTGGTGAAGATGTATTGCAAAAACTAGCTACCAAAGGTCATCAAATTGTAGAAGATATTCTGGTGTTCAGAGAGTTGACCAAACTAAAATCTACCTATGTAGATGCTTTGCCAAAATTGATTAATAGCAAAACTGGTAGGGTGCATACAAGCTATGCACAAGCTGTTGCTGTTACTGGTAGATTGAGTAGTAATAATCCTAATCTACAGAACATTCCTATTAGAACAGACAGAGGCAAAGAAATTCGTAAAGCCTTTATTCCCCGCAATGATGATTATGTATTGATGAGTGCGGATTATTCGCAAATTGAATTGCGCATTGTAGCTTCAATAGCCAAAGAGGAAGCCATGATAGAAGCCTTCAAAAATGATTTGGATATACATGCTGCAACAGCTGCCAAGGTATATGGTGTAGCTTTAGAGGAAGTTACATCCACCCAAAGACGAAATGCAAAAGCCGTAAACTTCGGAATTATATATGGTCAATCCGCATTTGGATTAGCCGAAAACCTTGGAATAGCAAGAAAAGAAGCTGCCCAAATTATTGATGAATATTTCAAACAGTATCCTCGCATAAAAAATTATATGAGTGACAGCATCAACTTTGCCAAAGAATATGGCTTTGTTCAAACCTTGCAAGGTAGAAGAAGGTACTTGCGTGATATTAACTCTGCTAATTTCACAGTGAGAGGTTTTGCTGAACGAAATGCCATCAATGCACCTATACAAGGAAGTGCAGCCGACATGATAAAAATGGCCATGATAAAAATCCATAAAAGAATGCAAAATTCTTCCTCAGAAATACGACATTCGAAAATGATTTTGCAGGTGCATGATGAGCTATTATTCGATACTCATAAAAGCGAGATAGATTTATTGAAAAAACTGATTATTGAAGAAATGGAAAGTGCAATGCCCCTTGATGTTCCGGTGAGGGCAGAGGTAGGTGTTGGGACAAATTGGCTTGAGGCACATTAAGAATAAATAGGAGAATAGATTTGATAGAGACTATTTCAAAAGGTGTATTTACAGGAACAATTCTTACCATGTCTTTTGGTGCGGGTTTTTTTGCGCTCATACAAACCAGCATAAACAGAGGAGTTAAGCAAGGTTTGCTAGTAGCCTTAGGCACTTTGCTTAGTGATCTCTTCTACATTTTCATTTGCCTTTTTGCCACAAGCTTTGTTTCACAGGAATTAAAAAAACTTGAAAATGAAATACGCGTAGTTGGAAGTATTGCGTTAGTAATTATGGGCGTAACTACTTATTTAAAACATCAAAAAGCTGAAAGCAATATCGACACTAATCAAACCAAACCTATTTTTTATGTATTGAAAGGATTCATGCTTAACAAGGTAAA
>JBMLRA010000015.1:0-1291 GCA_049241265.1 Chitinophagaceae bacterium | reverse complement strand
ATTTAATCTCAAAGTACCTGCCGAAACTGTTGTTAATCCAGTATAAGTATTTTGAGCTGTTAACGTGAGAGTTCCTGCCCCATCTTTAGTTAGACTAGTTATTTGACTAATTCCAATAGTATTTACACTTATTGAACTTGCTCCTCCTATAGTTAAGTCATATGATCCATTTATACCACCTGTAGTTATAAGTGTTCCACCGCCAGCACTTTGAATACTTGCAGCACTTCCCAATGTTATTGCACCGGAATAAGTAAGAATTGTGTTTGTAACGTGACGGAGAGCACCTACAGAGGTGCCAATACCAGCACCATTAATTGTTAATGGTTCTGCGTTATAAGTTTGGTTACCTCCAGAAAACGAAAGGCGTAAACTTGCTCCACTATTGATTGTTGTTCCTGCAGAGGTTGCACCTAGTGCATCAACAGTAGAAATATTTAATTGAATTCCACTTACACTTGTTGTACCACTATAAGTGTTTGCACCACTTAGTGTAAAACCACCTGTTGTTCCACTATTTCCATTAGAATTGAAATCTAAACCCACACCTGAGTTGCCAGAAATTATACCACTAAAAGTATGTAACCCTTGATTACCAACAGTAAATGTTCTATTTGAAGATCCTAATGAAATATTATCTGCAAATGTTAGTGTATTTGAATTATTTAATAGATTACTAATATTTGCCATTATTTCTCCAAACTGAATATTACCTCCAACTACAATACTGGTTGGTGATGTAAAATTTCTTGCAGCTGCTGATGCAATAACTCCTCCATTTAAAGTAACTAACCCACTTCCAAAAGCATTATTGCCTCTTGCAACAATAGTCCCTTCACTTAAAGTAAAACCACCACCATAAGTATTCCCAGCCATACCCCAAATTCCAGTTCCACTTTTAATGTATCCTGCTGTTGCAGATGATGTAAAACTTTGAGTTCCCCCCATATCTAAATAATTATTACCACTAACATTAACAGTAATAACTCCATTACTTAGATTAGATATAGTACCTCCAGCTGTCCAACTTGAAACACTTGCAGTAGCATTTATTCCAGCAACAGTAATTGAAGCTCCAGTAATTGAAGTAACAGTATTTCCGAAATTCATTATTCCTCCTCCAGTTGTATTAAATGCCGAAGTGTATGGACCAGCTGGATTAGTACTCCAAACATTGCCTGATAACGTACCGGATGTACCGAAGTAATTGTTTGTTTGACAATAGCCCTTAATAAAAATAAAGCCAGTTAAAAAAAATAAAACCAATAGTTTTTTTTGTAAAAATGTTTTT
>JBMLRA010000014.1:3615-9720 GCA_049241265.1 Chitinophagaceae bacterium | reverse complement strand
AACTGAATAAGCAAAACAAATTCCTTGTTATGTGTTTTCTTTTCCCAACTGCGTAAGCCTCAAAAAGAATCGAAGCTAAATTTGCAGACTTTATATTAATTTACTGCAATCAATTGAATTCAAAAAGAATAAATATTGTTTTAACTGGAAACCCTAATAGTGGCAAATCGTCACTATTCAATGCTTTAACGGGGCTTAATCAAAAAATTGGTAATTTTCCTGGAGTAACAGTTGACAAAAAAATTGGAGCATTGCATTTAGAAGATACCGAAGCCGATTTAATTGATTTGCCAGGAACTTACTCATTATATCCACGCAGAGCCGATGAATGGGTTGCTTACAAAGTGCTACTAGGTTTAGACACAGACGTTAAGCCAGACCTAATTTTAATTGTTTTAGATGCCAGTAATTTAAAACGGAATTTATTATTTTGCTCGCAAGTAATGGATTTGAGAATACCTGTAGTTGCTGCACTTTCAATGACAGACATAGCTGCTACCAAAAATATCAAAATAGATATTAATGGGCTTCAACAACAACTAGGGATTCCTATTGTAAACATTAATCCTAGAAAAAACAAAGGGCTTGTTCAATTAAAAAAAGTTATTTCAACCTCACTAAAGCAAAAGCACCCACCTACAAAAGTCGACTTTATTAATGCAAAGAATTTAGCGTCAAATTCTATAGAAAAACTACAAACTATTCTACCTGTTAACGATTATAAAGCATTACACTATTTAATTAATCATGAGGAGTTTGGATTAACAAAACAAATGAATGATGTAATTGAAAATGTAGAAATAGAAACTAAATTTAACCCAAACAAAACACAAGCAGAAGAAGTAATTAAACGATATCAACGCATTAAACAAATAATGCAAGTAAATGTTACTGAACCTAGCCCACTAAGCAAAAAAATATTTACCGATAGGTTAGATAATATTTTGCTGCATCGTATTTGGGGATATGCCATTTTAATGGGTGTTTTATTTGTGTTATTCCAAAGTATTTTTTGGCTATCGCAATTCCCAATGGATGGCATTGAATGGAGTTTTAAAGAATTATCTTCTAGCTTACACAATTTTTTACCCGATAATAAATTTACTAGTTTATTGTTAAATGGAGTTATTGCAGGACTTAGTGGCATACTGGTTTTTGTACCACAAATAATGATACTATTTGGACTAATCACAATTATTGAAGATACAGGTTATATGGCTCGTGTTAGTTTTTTGAGTGATAAACTAATGCGTAAGGTTGGGCTAAATGGAAAGAGTGTAATGCCTATGATTAGTGGGTTTGCTTGTGCTGTGCCAGCAATAATGGCAGCACGAAATATTGAAAATAAAAAAGAAAGATTACTTACTATTCTCATTACTCCATTAATGAGTTGCAGTGCAAGATTGCCTGTTTTTACAATACTTATATCACTTGTAATTCCAAGTAAATATTATTTTGGATTTTTAAGTTTGCAGGGTTTGGTAATGATGGCTATGTATTTACTGGGAATTGTTGTAGCGTTGATTGTTAGCTATGTTTTAAAGTTTTTTATTAACATAAAAGAAAAGAGCTTTTTCATATTAGAGCTACCAGTTTATCGTAGCCCTCGCTGGCACAATGTATTGGTAACAATGGTGGAAAAAGCTAAAATATTTGTGGTTGATGCGGGCAAGGTTATAATGGTTATTAGTTTGTTACTGTGGTTCCTTAGTAGTTATGGACCTGGAAATAATATAGATAAAGTTGAAAAAAGGTATGCTCAAGAAATTGCAATTAATCCATCACTAAAAGACTCCTTAGATAGGGCTTTATCTACCGAAAAATTACAATACTCTTATGCAGGATATTTAGGAAAAGCGATTGAACCTGTAATTAAACCCTTGGGTTACGACTGGAAAATTGGAATCGCACTTATTACTTCATTCGCTGCTAGAGAAGTTTTTGTTGGCACTATGGCAACATTGTATAGTGTGGAAGATAGCAATGATGCTGGCTTAAGGGATAAATTAAAAGCAGCTAAACATAAAGATGGCACACAAGTTTACACATTAGCAGCAGCACTTTCTTTAATGGTATTTTATGTGCTAGCAATGCAATGCATGAGTACACTTGCCGTTGTAAAAAGGGAAACCAAAACATGGAAATGGCCTATAATACAATTGATTTATATGACAGCGTTAGCATATGCTTTAAGCTGGATTACTTATTTGCTGTTTAAATAGTTTTAGTCTCTATTAAATATATAATTAAAAAAGGCTGCCTCAATTTAGAGGCAGCCTTTAATTTTTTTAGGCAGCAAGTTTTTCTTTTTTTCTTTTTATTTGATTGATAAGCGATTCAAGTGCATCATCAAATGATTCTTCAAAAGATTTAGAAGAGGCTTTAACGAAAAATTCGTGTTTAGGTATTTGCACCCTTATCTCAACAATTTTGTCTTTTATCTGATGTACAACATTGTCAAGCTTTAAATACACATCAACAGCTACAATTTTGTCGTGAAATTGTGTAATTTTTTGAACTTTTTTTGTAACGTAATCTACTAGTTTGACATCTGCGTCAAAATGAACTGAATGAAGGTTAACGGTCATAGTTACACGTTTTTAAAGTGAATAATAAATTAAAGAGCAATGTATAGCTATACAATATAGGTGTTATACATTTCAGAAACTAAGTTATGGTTTTTATTAATAGATAAATATATTTTATAAAATTATTTAAAAACTATGCTTTAGGATGTGCTTTTGAAAACACTTCCTTTAATTTTTCTATAGTGTTATGTGTATAAATTTGAGTTGCTGCTAAACTGCTGTGTCCAAGCAACTCTTTTACTGCATTTAATTCTGCTCCATTATTCATTAAATGTGTTGCAAAACTGTGTCGCAAAACGTGCGGACTTTTCTTTTTTACAGTTGTAACCAGACTTAAATAATCTTTTACAAAACCATAAACATATCTTGGTTGCAATGGCTTTCCTTTAGCATTGACAAAAACATTTACTGCCGATAAATTTGGTTTTTTATCAATGTATTGTTTTAAACTATCTAATAAATCGCTATTAACAGGAATAATTCTTTCTTTATTTCCTTTACCCAAAACCTTGATTTGTTTATTAGAAAAATCAATTTGCGATTCTTTTAAATTTATTAATTCACTTAAACGTATTCCTGTGTTATATAATAATGTTATCACGTTTTTTTTTGTGATATCCTCCCAATTATCTGCAAATTCTACGTGATTGAATAATGTATCTAAGTGCCTTTCTTCTACAAATGATGGTAGCCTTTTAGAAACTTTAGGTGAAGTAATTGTTGTCATTGGGCTTGAGTCTAAAAGCCCTTTTTTTAAGTAGTACTTAAAAAAAGATTTAAGTGTTGAAATTTTTCTGTTAATGGTTTTAGCAGTCATTTCATCCCCTTTTAGTTCTGCTAACCAACTCCGTACAATAGCTGATTTTATTGGCTTTAATTCGCAAATCTCAAATTGGGATTGCAGAAACTGAAAAAATTGCTCTAAATCATTTTGATAGGAAATGATAGTGTGTTGCGAATATCTTTTTTCAAATTTTAAATACTCTATAAAAGATATGATATAACTATTTTGCAAACTTGTAGACATAAAAAAGTAGCCTAAGTTAGAAACTAAGGCTACTAATAATATAAATGGGGAAAGATTAACTAATTAATCGAATTTTCCACCTGCAAGTTGCTGCTTGTAAATTGCTTTTAAAATCTCTTCACGACGCACAACTGATGGTTTAGTAAAAGTTTGACGAGATCTTAACTGTAACAAAGTTTTGCTTTTTTCGAATTTCTTTTTGTACTTTTTTAAAGCTTTGTCAATGTTTTCGCAGTCTTTTGAATCAATAATTAACATAATAATAATACCTCCTTGATTGGTTAAGGTTGCAAATGTAGGGGTAATGGCTAAACTAACAAAAAAACTAAAGATTATTTTATTACTTGTTTGTTAATGCACCCAAATCGCAAAACTTTATAGCCATTTGCTCTACAATTTCTAATACATCAAAATTAATTTGTTCTTTTAAATTAGTAAATGAATCTAGGGAATTACTAACATCAGAATAACATTCTATTGTAACTATATGTGCTTGTTTACCTGTTTCTGTTAAATGAATTTGATAAGATTCAATCAATTCTTTGGCTGCAAGTTTTTTCTTTATTTCTGTCATTAATAATTGAAGTTGCTGTGCTGTTGTTTTTAAATTTATTTCTAGCTTTATCTCTACTTTACGTTGTGTTCTAAGCGAAATATTATCTACTACACTATCTACCATTTGCTTGTTTGGCACAGTAATGTAGGTTTTACTTTCTGTTCTAATACGCGTACTTCTTAATCCAATTTTTTCAACAGTTCCGGTAAATTGCAATACTTTAACTGTATCGCCAGTGGCAAAAGGCTTATCAAAAAAAATAATAAACGAAGCAATTAAATTTTCTAAACTCTCCCTAGTGGCTAAGGCTATTGCTGCACCAACAATACTTAATCCTGTTAAAAGGTTTCCAATATTTCTATGAAAACAGAAATGAAGTACTAACAACACTCCCATAATCACTACTATCACCTTAAAAAAATCTTTAAAAAAAACAATTAGCTGGCTATCATTTACATCTTTTGTAATGTCTGCTTTACGCTCTAAAACCATAGCAGTAAAATCTATTAGTCTTAAACAAAGCCAAATAAAGGTTACAACCAACAATCCATTTGAAATACTGTCTATAATTTCTTTTGATGAAATTTTAAAAATATTAAAATCTAGTATGCTAGGAAACTTTAACTTATCTAATGAAACAAAAGCAACGAATAATAGTATAAAAAGCTCTAACGGTTGCACAACCAAACTAAAAAAAGATTGTTTGGTAATGCCGTTTCCAACTTTACCTACCATTTTATAAAGCAAGCCAGCACAGTATCTTGACACTAGCTTTTTTATGAATAAAGCCAATATTATTACACCAAGTACTAATAAGTAAAGCTGAATACTATTGTCGAAAACGATGTACTTAAGAAAAGAATTCATATAAAAAATAAGATGTTTTGATTATTTAAAATCAAAAATAAAAGCAAATTTAAACTTATATACTACGTTGAAATGATGTTCTTTTTTTCAATGAAGTTGCATAAAGATATTATTGAAAAAAAATCATCATCACTATTATATTTGGTCTAATTAACATGACCACATTAATGCTTATTAAATCTTAAATTGATTATTAATTGAAATCATTATTATGACTATTAAACAAGCAATACTTTTTTGCATCATTATCGCTAACCCTTTTAATATTTTTTCTCAAACACTCAGAAAAATTGTTTACGATAAAAAAGATTCTAGTAGCTATTATTTAGCTGTAGAACCCAAAGATGATAGTATAAAAGGGGCAATAATTTTATTAGCAGGTTTTGGACAAATTGCAGAAAACACACCCCCAGAAACTAAGCTTCATAATGTTGCATTTGCCAATGGAATTTTAACTATTTTCTGTGCTGGTGGAAACAAATTATATGCTGATTCTGTAACACAAAATAGGCTTACTCAAATTAGTAATGATATAATAAAAAAGTATAAAGTAAAACCAAACAGTTTTGTAATAGGGGGTTATTCTGCAGGCGGAATGATTGCTTTACGATATGTTGAACTTTGTAATGAATTTCCTTATAAATTTCCAATTCAACCAAAAGGAGTTTTTACCGTTGACTCTCCTATTGATATTTTTACAGTATATGAAAATTTAGAAGAAAGTATAAGAAATAATTATTCTGACTTAGCAGTGGAGGAATCTGTTAGAGCAATTGGATACATAAAGAATGATTTTGGTATTCCTAAAGACAATATTTCTACATATGCTAAACTAACAGCATTTAGTATGAACAAAACCTATTCTCAAAACGAAAAATATTTGATTAATACTGCAGTGAGAACTTACCATGATGTTGATATTGCTTGGAGGATTAAAAATCGCAACCAAACTGTACATCTTTCAAATTATGAAGTTACTGCCGAACTAATAAATAGACTTATTCTACTAGGAAATAAGAAAGCTGAATTTATGCAAACATTTCAAACAGGCTATAGATCAAATGGAA
>JBMLRA010000014.1:0-3515 GCA_049241265.1 Chitinophagaceae bacterium | reverse complement strand
ATGAATTCAGTAGTTACTGCAGCAGGATACATAGTAATATCTACATTTTTGGTAAGAACAGTTTTTGCAGTTTCTAGTAAGTAAATACTTGTTACTTTAAACTCAAATCCATCACCTTTCCAATTAGCTTTAAAGTAGCCATTTACCATTAGACTTTTTCCTTTTTCTAAGTAATGTTGATAGCGTTGATAATCCTCGCTCCATAAAGCGATTTCAGCATTTCCACTAAAATCTTCTATTTTCAAAATACCAAAAGCTCTATTTGTTTTGGTAGTTCTATGTTGTGCATCAATAACCAACCCAGCAATTTTAAGTGGCTTGGCAAGGTAGGACTGCATTAAAGTTTGAGAGTCTTTTATTTCTATAAAATCACTCAACTTTGTTATACCATAATACTTCATTTCAAACTTGTAGTTGTCTAAAGGATGCCCACTCATAAACATACCTGTGACTTCTTTTTCGTGTTCAAGTTTTTCAGTCAAAGACCAAGGTTCACAGTTGGGAATCTTTGGTGGAGGCACTTCCATTTCTTGCACTAAATCACCAAACAAAGTATTAGATGTCCCTTTACTTAAATTATTTTGTACTTGCCCATAAGCAATAATTTTTTCAATTCCTGTAGTTTTTTCTCCATCGGGCAAATTAAAATATTGTGCTCGGTGCAACTCTGTAAAGCAATCAAAAGCTCCACTGTAAGCAAGACTTTCAAGTGATTTTTTATTGACACTTCTTTGATTGACTCTCTTTATAAAATCAAATATATTTTTATACTCACCGTTGACTTTTCTTTCTTCAATCAAGTTATCAATGGCGTTATCACCAACGCCTTTTAATCCTCCTAATCCAAAACGAATGACCCCCTTTTTGTTAGGCGAAAAACCTCGAATACTTTCGTTAATATCAGGACCCGAAACCACTATGCCCATTCGTTTACACTCTTCCATAAAGAAAGTTATTTTCTCGATATCACCTGCGTGGTTTAATACTGCACTCATATATTCACTTGGATAATGAGCTTTCAAATATGCTGTTTGATAAGCCACAAAAGCATAACAAGTAGAGTGAGATTTATTGAAAGCATACTGAGCAAAAGCCTCCCAATCTGTCCAAATTTTTTCAAGTACCTCAGCTTTGTGTCCTTTTGCTGCTGCACCTTCTATAAAACGAGGCTTCATTTTATCTAAGGTCTTTCTATCCTTTTTACCCATTGCCTTACGCAAAACATCGGCATCTCCTTTTGTAAACCCACCAAGACTTTGCGACAGCAACATCACCTGTTCTTGATACACAGTAATGCCATTAGTTTCTTCTAAGTACTCTTTCATTTCCTCTATATCATATTCCACTTTTTCTTTGCCGTGTTTACGTGCAATAAAACTTGGAATATAACTCATAGGACCAGGACGATACAACGCATTCATTGCTATTAAATCACCAAATTTATCTGGCTTTAATTCTCGCAAATATTTTTGCATACCAACACTCTCAAACTGAAATGTAGCATTGGTTTCGCCTCGCTGATACAACTGAAATGTTTTTTCATCATCCAGAGGAATATTGTCTAAATCTATTTCAACATTATGGTTTTGTTTGATAAGTTCGAGTGCAGTTTTAAGAATGGATAAAGTTTTCAAACCTAAAAAGTCCATCTTAATTACTCCTGCTTCTTCAATTACATTTCCCTCAATTTGTGTAACCCATAAATCAGAATCAGCAGCAGTGGTAACAGGTATTAAATCTGTTAAATCTTTAGGTGCTATGATGATTCCAGCAGCGTGTGTACCAGTATTTCTAACACTACCTTCCAACCTTTCAGCTTCATGCAAGATTTTAGTACGCAAGTCTCCGTCTGTTCTGTTATAGATTTCTCTTAAACGCCTTGCATTTTCAATATCTTCAGGAGTATAACCCTTCTCTTCCAGGCTTTTTTCTCCATCTTTTTTTGTTAATGGTGCTTGTAATGTATTTGCTAAAGAAGTACCCGGCTTACTGCTAACCATTTTAGCTAAAGCATTACTTTCTGCCAATGGCAAATCCATTACACGAGCCACATCTTTAATACTGCTTTTGGCAGCCATTGTACCATAAGTAATAATTTGTGCAACCTGAGCTTTCCCATATTTTTTCACAACGTAATCAATCACTCTTTGCCTTCCATCATCATCGAAATCTGTATCAATATCGGGCATTGATTTTCTATCTGGATTCAAGAATCTTTCAAAAAGTAAATTATATTTTATAGGGTCGATATTAGTGATACCAATACAATAAGCCACCACAGAACCTGCTGCACTACCACGCCCTGGTCCAACAAAAACGCCCATATCACGACCTGCTTTTATAAAATCACTCACAATTAAAAAATAGCCAGCAAAACCCATTGTTTTAATGGTAAACAACTCAAAATCTATTCTTTCTTGTGTAGAAGATTCAATTTCTCCATATCGTTTTCTGGCTCCCTCATAAGTAAGGCTTTTTAAATACTCCCACTGATTATTAACATCGGGTGTAACAATATTTTTTCCTATTACTTCATTGGTTTGATGAATCTGAAACTCAGCAGGAACAGGAAATGCAGGCAATAGAATATCTTTCTTTAGGTTCAGTACTTCTATTTTGTCAACAATCATATTGGTATTATCAATACTCTCAGGAAGATCGGCAAACAATTGCTGCATTTCGTGAGTTGTTTTGAAATAGAACTGATCGTTAGGAAACTTGAAGCGTTTATTCTTTACAGACAAATCATCATTAACAATATCATCAAAACCAGGAGTAGCTTGCTTTTCACCAGTATTAATACACAGGAGAATATCGTGTGCGTTATAATCTTCCTTATCGGTATAATGACTATCGTTACTGGCAATAATGGGAACATTATATTTTTTGGCAAACTTTAGCAACACTTCATTCACAAGAAGTTGCTCCTTAATATTATGCCTTTGAATTTCTATATAGTAATCTTCACCAAACAAATCAAGCCACCATTTAAACTCTTTTTCTGCTGCCTCCTCTCCTTCTTTTAAAATGGTTTGTGGCACATAAGCACCCAAGCAACAAGTAGTAGCTATTAACCCTTCGTGATATTTTAGCACAAGCTCCTTATCAATTCTAGGATACTTGCTGTACTTCCCTTCTATAAAACCAAGCGATGTTAACTTCACCAAATTTTGATAACCTACTTTATTTTTTGCCAGTAGCAACTGATGGTATCTGTCATCTTTTGTGTCTTTTGTAAAAGTTTTTAACCACCGATCTTTTACCACGTAAAACTCGCAGCCAACAACAGGCTTTACAATAGGTGTTTTTATTTCATTTCCATTTTCATCGGTGCCTATAGTTTTAGTGTTTTTCCAAGCTTGTGCCACAAATTCAAATGCACCAAACATATTACCATGGTCAGTAATAGCAACAGCAGGCATATTATCCCTCATTGCTTTTTTATATAAACTATCAATGCTTGCAGCCCCGTCTAGTAACGAATATTGTGTATGAACGTGTAGATGTGAAAATTG
>JBMLRA010000013.1:0-8010 GCA_049241265.1 Chitinophagaceae bacterium | reverse complement strand
CTTTCTTTATACTCTTGCAATTTGTCATTTATTTCTTCGCTACGATCACTGTCGCTTCTATCTTCTTTTATATTATTAGATGTTCTTTTTAAACCATTTGGTGTCATTACATATTCAACATCAGAATCGTATCTGTACGACTTTTCATCACTTGTATAATTATTACCAAAATCATCCCAATCATCAAAACTATTATAGCCAATTGTCATCCTTGAATTATGATTCCAATATGTTTCGCTGTTTACTTTTATTCTTTTACCAACCGGCACAGCAATAGTTATAATCACATGTTGATTTCTAAATTTATCGGTTTTGTTTATGGCAATTCCTTTATCAACTTTTAAAGTAGAATCTTGCTGAACAATTTTTAACTCAATTTTTTCAGCCTTTATATTAGCGTCGTTTTTGCTACTACCATTTGATAGTTTCACCATCACTACTTTAAAGCTATCTGTATTAGATTTTACAAGGCGAATGCTATAGTTTTTTACATAAGCTGTATCCTCATCAATATTGGCAAATGGTTCAATATTTAACCATGAATGGTTGTAATATTTATCAAAAGCTTTAGTAGATACTGTTAAAGAATTTACTTGTGGGTTGGTAAGTGCAATAGTTTCTTCTGATGGATTGTTTTTATATTTAATAGAATTGAAAAGAGTTGCTATTAGCATAAATAAACATACCCAACCTACTGTCCATAATCCACTAAATGTGTAACGAATAGCATTGCTGTTTCTTTTTGCCTTAGCTAATCTGCGAATAATAAATGTAATAGCAGCTATTATTGGTAACCATATAAACAATATTAAAGTTCCCCAAGCAAAAATGTTTTGCCAGCCATCGTTAATAATGTAGCCCTTTACTGGTAATAATCCTGTTAATGCAATGCCTGCTGCAAATAATCCTATTAAAATAGCTATTACGCAAATACCAATTATGGTGTAAGCAAATATTTTAAAAATAAGTATGATAAAATCGCCTACAGAACCTCTATTTTTTTTATAAGTAGCACTTGCTTCTTGTGTAAATTGTTGTGTTTTTTGTGTAGCTGATTCGCCAAATTCACTAGCTTTTTTAGATACATCCTCGCCCCATTGCTGTGCCCTTTTTCCAAAGCCTTCCATATCGTTTTGAATTGTATTTTTTATACTGTTTAAATCTACTTTTTCGCCTTTCATTTCTAGCTTTTCAGCAGTAGTTGTAGCTTCTGGTAAAACCATCCAAAGTATTACATAAAATACTATTGTTCCTGGACTAATAGAGAAGCTAAAGAAATCACCAAAGTTGAAAAAGTGATGATTGTTAAAATTGAAAGCAAATGATAAAAATGGCACCACAAATAACAATCTTGGTATCCATACACTTACTCCAAAATATTGTGACAAACCACTACAAACACCTGCAATTATTTTTTCATCTGGGTCTCTAAACAATCTTTTTCTCACACTACCAATAACATCACTTGAACTGCTTGGTATTACCACCCAAAGAATTAAATATGGTAAAAAAGTTGCTCCAAAAAAGATAACAGCTAAAATTCTAATAATGGTGATATCTGTTCCAAAATAATTGGCAATCCCGCTACAAACGCCTCCTAAAACTTTATTGTTTTCGTCACGAAACATTTTTGTTTTAACATGAGCCCCTTTGGCACTATTACTTTGCTGATATTGGTTTTCGTTATTACCACCAAGCTGTTCTTTAACGCTAACTTCCTCTGCTTCAAAATCCTCTGGTCGGCCCATACTTGCAATAATTTTGTTTACATCATCTTCACAAATACAAGTACTCCCCTTTTTTAGTGTTTCAGCAAAAAGTTCAGCAATTCTTCCTTCTATATCATTTATTATTTCTTCCTTACCTTCTTCATTTGCAAAAAACCTACTTAGGCTTTCTGTGTATTGTTTCAAAATGTCATAAGCAGCTTCTTCAATTGGAACCACCCTGCCCTGAAAATTGATATTGATTACTTTTTTCATTTTAGTTAAGTTTATTGGTTATAGTTGTTAGTTTCTGTTGGTTGTTCAATAGATTCTTGAGTTATTGTATGTACAGCATCTGCAAGTTCTTTCCAAGTTCTTTCTAATTCTGTATAAAACTCAAGTCCTTTATCTGTCATTACAAAATACTTGCGTGGCGGACCACTATTGCTTTCAACCCATCTGTATGTTAGTAATTCAGCATTTTTCAATCTAGTTAACAAAGGGTACAAAGTGCCTTCAAATAATTGCAACCCTGCTGCTTTCATTTTATCTACAATATCACTTGGATAAACTTCCCCTTTGCGTATTACAGATAAAATGCAAAACTCAAGCACTCCTTTACGCATTTGGCTTTGTGTGTTTTGTATGTCCATTTTATTAGTTATTAATTGTTAATTGTAAGTTGTTGGTTACGGCTGCTTTTATACTATCAAATTATTACATCATCGTGTTAACTCTTCTTCTTGCAAAGCTTGTTCTACTCATTTTTTGAATGTGCCACAAATCGGCAGAGCTAAAAACATTTTTTTCAGCGTGGCTTTTTGACGCTGCATTCTTTGTTTCGTTGTTTAAAGTAGTATTTGGTTTGTTGTTTAATACTTGTGTTGGTGTGTTTGAATTTTTCATTTCTATAATTTTTTTAATGTTTAAAATTGTTTTTATGGTTGTCGTTTTATTTTGACAATGCAAACATATAGAAACATTTGGTACTATGCAAAACATAATACTTTGTTTTTTTTAGTAATGTAGATAAAAAAGTATTGTTGAAAACAATAAAACCCAATGTTTATAATAGTTCTATCGTTTTTATAGTAGAAAAAATATTTTTTGTAAGTTTTGACAAACGGTAAAATAAATGGATAAAATTTATCGTATAATTACGATAAAACTCTTTTCTTTGCATTATCGTAAAAAAACGATAAAGCTAAAATGGCTATTAATAAATCAGAAAAGTTTACAACAGAAGAACAAGAATTAGCTGCTTTTGCTAAAGCATTAGCACATCCTGCAAGAATTGCAATACTGAAAGTACTAGCAGAAAAAAGTGAATGTATTTGTGGTGAAATAGTAGAAGTGTTACCCCTTGCTCAAAGCACAGTAAGCCAGCATTTAAAAGAACTAAAAGATGCAGGATTGATAAAAGGAGAGGTGAGTGGTCCTAAAAGTTGCTATTGTATTAACTGGCAAAACATTGAAAAACTTGCTGGTGAGCTTGGATTCTTATTTGAACAAATGAAAGTTAATAACAAAAAAAGTTGCTGCTAATAAAATCACCACAAAGACAAGGAGAACACAAATTGAAATTTTTGTGAACCCAGTGCCTCTGTGGTAAATAAAAAAAAATTAAAATTAAAAAATGCAAACAGATGATCAATTAAAACAACTAGTAAAAGACAAGTATAGCGAAATTGCTTTGCAATCAACCGAAGACAATAAAGCATCTTGTTGTGGAGCAGGTGGCTGTAGCACAGAAGTATATAATATTATGACTGATGATTACAGCGAATTAGAGGGCTATAATCCTGAAGCTGACTTAGGACTTGGCTGTGGCTTACCTACACAGTTTGCCAAAATTAAAAAAGGAGATGTTGTTGTTGATTTAGGAAGTGGTGCTGGCAATGATTGTTTTGTTGCTAGAAAAGAAGCAGGCGAAACGGGCAAAGTGATTGGTATTGATTTTACAGATGCTATGATTGAAAAAGCTAGAACAAATGCTGAAAAACTGGGTTTCCATAATGTAGAATTTAGACTAGGCGATATTGAAAAAATGCCAATAACAGCAAATGTTGCAGATGTAATTGTTAGCAACTGCGTATTGAATTTGGTGCCTAACAAAACCAATGTAATGAATGAAATCTTCAGAGTGCTTAAACCTGGAGCACACTTTAGCATTAGTGATATTGTTCTTGTGGGTCAACTTCCCAATAATTTAAAAACAGCAGCAGAAATGTATGCTGGTTGTGTAAGTGGTGCTATTCAAAAAGAAGAATATCTTGCTATCATTGAAAAAGCAGGCTTTGTAAACATCACCATTCAAAAAGAAAAAACAATAGTTGTTCCTGATGATATTTTACTAAAGTATATAAACACCGATGAACTTTCTACATTTAAAAACAGTAATACAGGCATTTATAGTATTACTGTTTATGCAGAAAAACCAGCAAAAACTTGTTGCGGGCCAGATTGTTGTAATTAAATCTATTACTTATGAAAAAACTATATATTAAATATAAAAAGCCCATCATTATTACAAGTTCTATTATTATGCTACAACTCATTTGGGGCTTCGACCCTAAGTTTTGTATCATCAATATTATTTGGCTATTTGTTTAAAAAATAAAAATATGAAACTACTTTTTGTATGTATTGAAAACAGCAATCGCAGCCAAATGGCACAAGCTTTTGCAACTATTTTAGGAAAAGAAAATGTGCAAGCATTTAGTGCTGGCAGTAAACCAAGTGGTATTGTAAACCCAAAAGCTATTGCTGCAATGGCTGAACTTGGTTACGACTTATCGAAACACGATAGTAAAAGTTTGCAAGAAGTTGAATCTTTTGCACCTTTTGATGTGGTAGTAACAATGGGTTGTGGAGATGCTTGCCCTTGGATGCCAGCAAAAAAATTTGTTGATTGGCAAATTCCCGACCCTAGAAATATGGAAAAAGAAGACTTTAATAAAGTAAGAGATTTTATTAAAGAAAAAGTTTCCGATTTAATTAACGAATAGGAAATATAAGAAAGTAGAGGCGTTTATCATGAACGCCTCTACTTTTTTAAAATTAAACCACGCCAGTAAATTGTTTCAAAAACCTAACATCGTTTTGACTATACAATCTTAAATCGTTTACACGATATTTAAGCTGTGTAATTCTTTCAACGCCCATACCAAAGGCAAAACCTGTATATTTATTACTATCTATACCAAAATTTTCAAGCACTTTTGGATGCACCATTCCACTGCCCAAAATCTCTACCCATCCTGTATGTTTACACACATTGCAACCATCACCTTCACAAATTAAACAGCTAATATCCATTTCGGCACTTGGTTCAGTAAAAGGGAAATAACTTGGACGAAAACGAACTTTAACATCTTTACCAAACATTTGTTGCACAAAGAAATAAAGGGTTTGTTTTAGGTCGGCAAAGCTTACATTTTCATCAATATACAACCCTTCTACCTGATGAAAAAAGCAATGTGCTCTTGCACTAATGGTTTCATTTCTATACACACGACCAGGGCAAATAACACGAATAGGGGGTTTTTGCGTTTCCATTATTCTTGCTTGCACACTACTTGTATGTGTTCTTAATAACCAAGACTGCTCTCCATTTTTTGCATTGTTAATGTAAAAAGTGTCTTGCATATCACGAGCAGGATGGTCTTCAGGCAAATTCATTGCACCAAAGTTGTGCCAGTCGTCTTCAATTTCTGGCCCTTCTGCAACAGCAAAACCAAGTGTTTGAAATATTGAAATAATTTGATTTCTAACTAAATTCAAGGGGTGTCTTGTGCCAACAATAGCAGGGTTTCCTGGCAAACTCCAATCTGTTTTATCAGCAATGGCATCGTCAACTTCTTGTGTATTTTCCTTTAGTAAATTATACTTTTCCTCAACAAAAATTTTAAACTCATTTAATATTTGTCCAGCTTCTTTCTTTTTATCGTTTGGCACATTTTTCATTTCACCCATTACAGTTTTCATCAATCCTTTTGTACCAAGATATTTTATTCTAAATGCTTCAACTGCATCTGCTGTAGTAGCTTCAACTGCTGCAATTTCGAGTTTATAGTTTTCTATTTGTTGTAATAATTCTTCCATTTGGCGAAGATAAGTGTGTGAATGATTGAACAAAGAATGATATAGAATTATAATATCATTACCATTGTTTAAAAGCTTCCAAATTTATATTAGCTAGATTGTAATAAATATTCTATACAATTTTTATTAAAATAATTGGGCTGATCTATATTGACAACGTGTCCACTATTGGGTGTAATAATTAAAGTTGAATTTGCTGCTTGTTTAGTTACTAGTTTTTTAACCGATGGAAGAAACATAGCATCTTGGCTACCCATTATATATAAAAACGGAATAGTAGAAGTTGTTTTCCGATATTTTTTTAACAACCCATTAATTTCACTAGTTAGTTTAAACCACCTAATAAACTCCTGTTGATCTAATTTTTTAGCTTCATTAATAAACAATAATCTAGATTTTTTGTGATTACGCCTTGGCATTATGATGTAAGCAAAAAACTTGTAGAGTAATAAAAAGGGAATAATGGTTTTAAATGTATTACCAAGCCACATTAATATTTGAGAACGAATGTTCAACTTCATAATAGCCCCTGCCATTATAATACTAAAAACTCTATTAGGATAAATTTCAGCTAGGGTTCTTATGATAATGCTACCTAGCGAAATTCCTATAAAATGTGATTGTTGAATATTCAGCTTATCTAAAACTTCAGTAATATCTTTTGCTATTTCGTTAAACGAATATTTAGATGCTTTCGTTCCTTTTCCAGAATTACCGTGACCTCTTAAATCAACTATCAGCACATTAAAATGTTCATTAAAGGGTTTAACTTGTCTGTACCAAATAGCAGAACTACCCCCTGCCCCATGAACAAGAGTTACCCATTTATTAACATTGGTTTTTAGGTATGTAGTATAGCTAATCAAAACAGGCGGTAAATATATCAGATTGAGTTTACAAAAGCCCTACTGAAAATATAAGCAATTAAGCCCCTGATATTTCGCCATTGCTGTGTGTTTACACCAACAATGAATCTATTGCACAATAAGTTTTTCATTTTTAATGCTTCCATTAGTTGTAAAAATACCAATGATGTAAACGCCTTTTGCTAAACTTGCTATACTAACTTGCTTTTGTGTGCTACTCAATACTTTTTTACCCTCAATAGTTGAAATAATAATTTGTTGAATATTATCACCCACAACGTTTACAATGTCCCTACTTGGGTTTGGATAAACGAAAACCTTGTTTGTAGTTTGGGGGTTTATTGTTATTTGTTGTGTTGTTGAATATTGTTTTTTGCCATCTTTATCAAAGCTTTCAATTCTGTAGTAAATGGTGAATGGTAAATGGTTAGTGGTTAATGGGTCGGTAAAACTGTATTCATTATAAGCTATATTATTTGCTTTAACTGTACCAATGCTTGTGAAGTCCTTGCCATTAATGCTACGTTGAATGTTAAAATGGCTTACATTAACCTCATTGGTAGTAACCCAGTTATTCGTTACTTGTTTCTCGTTGTTTTCATTGCTTATTTTATTCGTACTTCGTACCTCGTACTTCAAAAACTTTAATGGTACCGTACCCACAGTAACCACCACAGTATCTGCACTAAAACAACCATTAACTGTTTGCTGTAAAATATAAGTGGTAGTGGTGGTAGGCTTTACCCAAAAACCAGGTCTCAAGCTATCAATAATAGTATTACCACTTAACCATTTTAAACTATCTATACCATTGGTGTAGCTACCTATAAACACACTATCACCAAGCGTTATGGCTGTGTCATTACCAGCATCTGCTTTTAAACAAAAACTATCTAGGGGAATTACTGAAACATCATCTATATTATACCCTGCCCCATAATAACCACTTGGCTGAAATGCTTTAAACAAAGTTTGACTATCTCTTTTAAAATTGCCTAAAGTTAAATACTGCTCACCACCATCTGCCTTAAAAATACCACTCACTTTTACCCAATTTTGTGTATCGCAGATAACAGGATTACCATAATTTACAATTTGTGGATTAGCTGGCAACACGCCATAAGGAAAATGAGCAGTATCTACATAAACAGCTGTTTTTGTAAATAACATTGCAATATTATTGCAACCATATTGAGAGCCTTGTCCAACATTTACAAAATACTCTGCATAATAGTACTTGTCTTTCTTTAAACTATCTTTTAGCTTTATTTGTTCGTAGCCCCTTTCATTTGATAAATATCCATTAACATAAAACATTCCTATATAAGCATTGC
>JBMLRA010000012.1:0-2419 GCA_049241265.1 Chitinophagaceae bacterium | reverse complement strand
GTGAGGATGTTTTTTTTCATAGTTTATGAAATTTATCCAAAATCAATTTCTGTGTTATCGCCAATATTTAAACTACGACTTAAACCTTTTACACTAGCATCGCTGCCAATAAGAGAATTATCTAAAACCACTTCGTACAAGTTAGTATAAGAACCAATAATACTATCTCTAACAATAGAGTGCGATATTGTTGTATTGGCACCAATTGCTACATTAGGACCTATAATGGAATTTTTGATTTCGCAACCATAAGCAATGCTAACTGGAGGAATGATTATTGTTTCATCAAATTGATGCACATCAGCAACATTGCCACCCGTTTTTTTAAGAATTGTTGCATTACTTTCTAGCAATGTTTCTTTTTTACCACAATCGAACCAACTTTTTACTTTAAAGCTTTTAAATCTTGCTCCACGTTTAACCATACAATCTAGTGCATCTGTTAAGCTATAATCGCCAAGCGTTTTAATATCTTGCGTAAAAATGTGGTGCAGGCATTCAAAAAGGAAATCGGTTTCTTTAATCTTATAAAGCCCCACTAATGCCATATTACTTTTGGGGATAGAAGGTTTTTCTACAAGTTGTTCGATAAAGCCTTCTTCATTTATAGTTGCAACGCCAAAGTTTCTTGGGTCATCTACTTTTTTTATACCAAGCATGCTAAACTCACTTTCCATCACTTCTTTAACATCATATTCGCAAATGGTATCACCCAAAGCAACAAAAACTTCATCATTGCCTACAATGTTTTTGGTTAGTTCAATAGCGTGTCCTGTTCCTTGTCTTTCGTTTTGATAAACAAAGTGAGTAGTAAGGTGTGGGTAAGATTGTGTAACGTATTCTTGAATTTTTTCTCCCAAATAACCTACAATAAAAATAAACTCATTAATTCCAGCTTCGTGCAGCTGATCTACTATGTAGCTTAAGATCGTTTTTCCTGCAATAGGTATTAGAGCCTTGGGTTGTGTATATGTATGTGGCCTAAGCTTTGCTCCAGCTCCTGCCACAGGTATAATTGCTTTCATCAACAAGTTTCATTTAGTTTAAAAGAAATAGTAGATTCAGTTGTGTAAACTATTTCAATTTAAAATTGAGGCGTGAAAGTAGCAAAAACAGACTAACTGACCAATTGTAATTATTAGATGTGGTGAAATGGAGCTTAGCTAGTGGTGATTTGTTGATGGTTAATGTTAAGTAATCAAGTTTTGCCAAGCTGTAAGATTGAGAAAGCTTGATGTAATTTGTTATTTATTAAACCGGTATTGGTGTTCTTCACCAACACCACTCAGCCGTTCCATACAGAACAAACTCCATAAATTTATCTTTTTTTTATACAGGGATGCAGATGAATAATGATAGCCTTTTGCAAGTAAACATAAACGTGATTTAATTTTATTGTTGAAGAATAAATGCAACAACAGAATTTCTATAACATAAACCTTAGATTGAGATCAAGCTTTGATTTTACTTCCAGGTAGATCTACCATTTTTCATTTTGTATATAGTTTCTTCATAAATTTTTCTCTTACTTAGTTCTGCCATATCAAGTGCTTGATTTTCTATTTCTATGGCTTCTTTTGTACGGCCAAGCTTATAGAGCAAGTTGGCATAAGTATCTAAATACAATGGATTATCTTTATCTTGTTCTAAACTTCTTCTGCTCCAAAGAAGACCTTTGTTTAAAATTGTTGTGTCAGTTTTTTCAGTGACCAAAAAAATTGACCAAGCATAAGAGTTTAATTCTTCTGAGGTAGATTGTGATATCAAACTTGAATCGAAGTAAGTATTAATCAGGTAATTAAATCTACTCCTTTTTGGAGAGTTTGCATTACCCCATTGACGAAATAAAATTACTGACACTGCATTTTTCCCATAATGTGGATACTGTTTTTCATAAACTTCTATTAAACTATCAGCATTAACATTAGAGTTAAATGCAAAATAGAAGCAATCAGAGACATACTTATAAACACTGTTTTTGTAAAATCTTTCTAATGTATCTTTTGATATAACTTTTTCCCATATCTCTTTATTATTAAACAAATAATCGAGAGCAACTCGATGAGAATATGATTGCATTAATATCATAGCATTCTCGCTAGTAAACAAATTGTCTCTTGATTTTATAAATTCTGATAAATAGCCATCGGTTGTGTCTTTGGCAATTTTAAGTGCATTAAACAATTCTTTAAAAAACGAAGGACTTCTATTTCCATTTTCAAATTTTTTAATCAAAGCATAGTATCTTAAATCCTTATCAAAAGCAAGTTTAGCTTGCTCTAAAAGAATACTTTTGGGAAAATTAGTATTACAAAACTTATGAACAGGGTTTCCTTCTTCGTCGAAAAATAAAAAAGTTGGAAGAATTTTAATATTAAACTTCTTCATTAATTCTGTTGCAACAGTATTACTTGTTAGG
>JBMLRA010000011.1:0-1516 GCA_049241265.1 Chitinophagaceae bacterium | reverse complement strand
GTATTTGGTAACGAATGCAAGCCCTTGGGATAATTTAAAATTCGATTTAGCAGGCATACAAGAAGTGCAACGCAAGTTTTTTGGAACACTTTACAATACTTACCAGTTCTTTGTTTTATACAGCAATGTAGATGGTTTTGCTTTTAAAGAAGATTATATTCCTTTAGAACAAAGACCTGAAATTGATAGATGGATTTTATCTTCTCTAAATACATTAATTAAAAAATGTACTGTATCAATGGACGATTATGAGCCAACTGCTGCTGGTCGATTTATTGAAGAGTTTGTGGACGAACATTTAAGCAATTGGTATGTAAGATTATGTAGAAGACGTTTTTGGAAAGGTGATTATGAACTTGATAAAATATCTGCCTATCAAACTTTATATGAATGTTTAGAAACAATTTGCAGATTAATTGCACCTATTTCGCCGTTTTTTAGCGATGCAGTTTTTCAAAACTTAAATGCTGTAACTAATAGGTTTAATGCTAGTTCTATTCACCATATTGATTTCCCTAAAGCTAATGAAAGCGTTATTGATACTGCACTAGAAGAAAGAATGCAGTTAGCACAAGACACTTGCAGTTTGGTGTTATCTTTAAGGAAAAAGGTAAATATCAAAGTTCGCCAACCTTTACAAAAGCTAATGATTCCTGTGTTAAATATTACTATGAAACACCAACTTGAGAAAGTGGAAGATTTAATAAAAAGCGAAGTAAACGTAAAAGAACTAGAGTACATTACAGAAACAGAAGGTGTAATTAAGAAAAAGGTTAAAGCAAACTTCAAAACCTTAGGTGCCAAACTTGGAGCTAATATGAAAGAGGTGGCTGCACAAATTACCAACTTCAATCAACACCAAATTGCTGAATTAGAACAAAAAGGAACTTTAAACCTTAAACTTCAAACTTTAAACTTTGATTTATTGCTTGAAGATGTTGAAGTAACTGCTGAAGATATTCCAGGTTGGTCTGTTGCTTCAAAAGGTTCATTAACTGTTGCATTAGACATAGTGATTAGCGATAATTTGAAAAAAGAGGGTGATGCAAGAGAGTTTGTAAATCGTATTCAAACAATTAGAAAAGAAAGCAATTTTGAACTTACTGACAGAATAAGTGTGCAGGTTGTGGATAACAAAATTTTGTCCTCATCAATAAATGAATATAAAAACTATATTTGCGGCGAAATTTTAGCTGACAATATTGCTATGGTATCACAAATAAACGATACAGCAATTGAAATTGAGGTAAATGAAATAATGCTAAAAGTATTGGTAACAAAAAACAATTAAAGTTATGGCAACCAAGAAACCTGCACCAAAAAAAGCAGCACCTGCAAAAAAAGTAGTTGCTCAAAAACCTGCTGCTAAGCCAGCTAAAAAAGCAGCACCAGCAAAAAAAGCAGCTGTACAAAAGCCTGTTGCTAAGCCAGCTAAAAAAGCAGCTGTACAAAAGCCTGCTGCTAAGCCAGTTAAAAAGGAAGTTCCAACAAAAAAAGTTGTTGCTCAAAAGCCTGC
>JBMLRA010000010.1:0-8291 GCA_049241265.1 Chitinophagaceae bacterium | reverse complement strand
CTAAAAGTTTACTTAAAAATTTTAACATATATATATTTTTCACCACATAGACACAGAGGTCGCAGAGGAATTAATTATTAAATTTGAATTAACAGAAAAATAGGAAGGACAAAAAATTTCACCCTCAGTAATTCTGTGATTAAACTGCTTCTCAAATAAAATGCTAAAAGTGTTTATTAGCCACTATGTCAGCATTTGGTTTAAAAAGTTGCCAAATGTAGTAGAAATGATTTGAAGAAATAGCTTGAATTGGGTTAAACAATAATTATTAACTGCTATGGTCTGTAACAATTACCCATTCTCCGTTTATTTTTCTGACAAGCAGGGTGTAATGTCCACTAACATCGCCAACACTTCTTTTTAAATACCATTTTCCAACAACAAAATAGTATTTTTTTGAAAGTTTTTTAATACTTAAAATGGTACTGGTAAATTTTCCCATATGTGCTGTATCGGGGTAACCCTTTTTATAATTTGCTAATGTTGTGGCATAACCATATTTAGGACCATTTTTTCCAATAAAAAGCAAGCTATCGTTTTTCCAATACCCTTGCATAAATTCTTCAAGATTGCCATTATTCCACGCCACTTCTTGAGCTTGTAACATTTTAAGGATGGCAGTTTCATTTTTGCTTTGAGCAAAAGAAAATGTTGTTCCTAACACTAAAAAAATAAATAGTACTTTTTTCATTGAAATTATCTAGTTGTTAAAAATTAGAGTTTTTAAAGGTTGTAGCGAAAATATGGTTAAAGCTGTTGTAAAATTTAAAACACAGTGAAATGATAAGCTAGGCTGTAAATTATATTTATTTAAAGTGATGCCATAAGATATAAATGATGATTTAATACAAAAAGTTCACTTTTAATACTAATTAAAAGCTTATGCAAAACAAACATATTTTGTGTCACCCTTTTATTAAAATTGGTTTATGATTGTTGATAATGTACCTCAAATATTGATTTAATATCTAATCACCTTTTGAGATAAACAATATTCCTTTACATTCGGCAAAAAATTTTATGAATAAAAGGGTGTTTACTTATATTTTTTTACTGCTAATTGTTTTTGGTACAACATCTGCTATTACTAGCAATCCTAATGCTGATACTGGAAGAACTGGTGCAGCTGGCGTAACTTGTGTTAATAGTTGCCACAATTCTTTTACCCTAAATGGAGGTGGTGGCAATGTTACAGTTGCAGGCTTACCAACAACTAATTACGTTGCAGGTACTGCTTATCCTTTTAGCTTAACAATAACCCACGCCACTGCAGATAGGCTTAAATGGGGTTTTGCTATAAAGGCTGTAAATGCAGCCACAAATGCTGCAATTGGCACATTTACGTTAACCAATTCAGCTAACAAAAGAATTTCATCTAGCGAAGTTACATCAGCAACTGCACCTACAACTGCTGCATCGGCTAGTTATACATTTAGCGGTATGACTTGGACTTCTCCTGCTGCTGCAACTGCACCTGCAAACGTTAAATTTTATTTTGTTGGTAATGCTGCTAATGGAAATAATAATACAAGTGGTGATTATATTTACGCTAGTTCAACAACGGTTGCACTACCTATAAAACTAACAAGTTTTACCACAACTTTGGAGGGAAATAACGTGGCATTATTTTGGCAAGTTGAAAGCGATTTATCTACCAATTATTTTGAAGTAGAAAAAAGTACAGACAAAATAAATTTTACTAGTATAGCAAAAATTAATGGCTCAAATTCAAGCATTGCTCGTAAATACTATTTTACCGACAGTAAATTAAATAGCAATTTAAATTATTACCGCCTAAAAATGGTAGATAAAGATGGAACTATTAGTTACTCAAATATTCAATCTGTTACTTTAAAAACAAAAGAAAGTTACATTAGTAATGTTTATCCTAACCCCATAAAGGTTGGTCAAGAAATGAATATTGAAATTGTTTCAAATAAAGAACAGACATGCAGTTTAACTTTAATAAATATTAATGGTAAAATTATTTCATCAAGAGAAAAAAATATACTTCAAGGGTATAATAATGTTCAGCTAAAACTTGGAAACTACGTTCCATTAGGGAACTATTATTTGCTTGTTAAAGTTGGTTCTGAAATAAGTAAACAAATGACTGTTTCAATTGTAGAATAACTAAAAATAAAAATATGCACATTAAAAAAATTTTCGCCTCAGCTATAGTTTTGTCAGGCTCTTTCATCTTTTTTTCAACCGGTTGCGTAAATAACAAAAAGGATGTGTTGTATGCCTGCGATTCAACAAATGTTTCGTACAGCAAAACAGTTCAACCCATCATTAAAGCAAATTGCTATAATTGTCATTCAAATGCCAATGCAACTAATTTAGGTGGTAGTATTGTTTTAGAAAGTTATTCAGACATTAACAATTGGATAGATATTACACCCAATAGTGATGGTGGCACATTAGTAAACGATATAAAACATTTGGGGAACCCTATGCCAAAAAATCAACCTAAATTAAGCGATTGTGATATTACCAAAATTGCTAATTGGGTTAAAGAAGGTGGATTAAACAATTAAACTGAAATATGAAAAAAACTATTATCGCTTTTTTAGGAATTATTATTTCTACAGCAACCTTTTCGCAAGAAAAAGTTTACAGCACTAAAAGTGCTACCATTAAATTTTTTTCAAGCACTCCGCTTGAAAAAATTGAAGGAGTGAATAGTCAAGTAACTGCTAAGCTTGGAGATAAAGAAGGCCAATTTGTTTTCTTGCTTTTAGTAAAAGGATTTAAGTTCGACAATTCATTATTACAAGACCATTTTAATGAAAATTATATGGAAAGCACAAAGTTTGCTAAAGCAGATTTTAAAGGCTTTATAACTAATATAAGTACTGTAAATTTTTCAAAAGATGGGGTTTACCCTGTAACGGTAAAAGGCAACTTAACCATACACGGTGTTACTAAAGAAAAAACAGTTGCTGGAACTATTGAAGTTAAAGGAGGAAAAGTTACAGCGAAAAGTATTTTTAAAATCGGCGTTACAGAATTTGGAATTAAAGGTAAATACATAGGAGAAAAAATTGCTAACGAAGTAGAAACTACTGTCATTTGCAAATTTGATTAAACCACACTACTGACCTTAACATATTAAATAAATTTATGAAAAAAATATATAGTTATAGTATATCAATTTTAGTACTAATTACATCTGTAAATAAAACAATTGCACAAACAGATTCAACAAAAAAAGTTGACTTATTTGCAGATATTGACAATGAAGCTAAAGCAACAACAGCAGCTAATATAGACTACGCAACAGCCACTTTTAAAAGCACAAGAGTTATTAATTCTCAATCTATTGAAACAATTGGTAAGCATAATTTAGATTTTAGAATATCGCATAGATTTGGTTATTTAAACTCTGGTGCATATAACTTATTTGGGCTAGACAACGCTACAATGATGATGAATTTCGATTATGGCTTAACCAACAATTTACTTGTTGGCGTAGGCAGAAGTACTGTAAATAAAGAATACTCAGCTTATGCTAAGTATAAATTTTTAAAGCAATCTACTGGTAAAGTGAATATGCCAATAACTATGGCTTATCTTTTTAGTGCAATGCATTACACACAAAAAACTACTGAGGATATAAGTTTTACCAATAGAACATCTTATGCACATCAACTACTTATTGCACGTAAGTTTAGCGATAATATTTCGCTACAATTAATGCCAACATTGGTGCATATTAATTTGGTAGATTTTTCTAAGGAAGACAATAATTTATTTTCTTTAGGAGTAGGCGGCAGAGTAAAAATTTCAAAACGTGTAGCTATTAATGCAGAATATTTTCATCAGTTCAATCAGTTAACTGGAACCACAAATTCCCTTTCTATTGGTTTTGATATTGAAACTGGTGGACACGTATTTCAATTGCATTTCACTAACTCAACTGGTATGACAGAAAGGGCATTTATTACTAACACAACAGGAGATTGGGGTAATGGAGATATTCATTTTGGATTTAATATTTCCCGTTTATTTACACTTAAAAAAAGTGCTGGAAGTAGAAGTTCTTGGTAAGAGAAAATTATTTCAAATTAAAAAAGAGTATCGAATTCGATACTCTTTTTTAATTTGAGTTTTGCGAAAAAACTATCGCTTTTTTACTAAGTCTAAATAGTCCAAAAAGTAAATAATTTTTATAGAAATGCTGTTGCTTTGTGGTGATGCCAAGGTGTTGCTTAAGTTTTTAAAATAATTCTCTTCCATTTTTTCTTGATATGTAAAATCTTTCCAATTTATTGTTATAAAACTACCCAATGCAAATTGCCAAGTGTATGTCATATCTACATTAAATGTGTTAAAATTTGCATCCCCACTTTGGCTTGCTGGTGTGTAAGCAGTTTGTGTTCCATCGCTCTGTAACCATTGATAATCCTCATATCTTACCTTACTCCAATAATGCCTTGTTCTAAAATTAATACCCATTTTATTATTGAAATTGTATTTAATATTAAGTGTATTTTCAGCCGTAATTCTTTGCCTTAATCCCACTACAGGAGCATTAATATTATTATCGTAAAAAGCAAAGCCAATTCCATTGTTAGTAATATCAAGATAATTGTTTAAACTAATAGTAAGATTATTATTGAATCTAAATTGATTATATAAATTTAGTTCGTAACCAAACCCTTTTAATGTTGGTCTATGAGCAGTATAAACACTAAAATTGTTATAATATTTTTTGGCTTCATTGGTATTTATCCAAAAACCAATTCCGTATTGTTGAGGGCGTTTGAATACATAGCCATTAACTCTAGGGTCATAAAAATCATTGCTTGCCGCATTACCATAAATATTAATACCAACATTCCAAAGATTTTTTAGCTGCCCGTTAAAACTTGTATTGAAACCAAAGTTTTGATAATCCCAAGGTTTTAACCTTGTAGAATAGTTTAGATCAAAATTTAGGTTTAATCTGTTGTACCATTTTTTAGGTTTTAACCATTTATAACCTACCCAAATACCATTGTCAATATAATTATTATTGGTAAAGTATCCCAAATCGTTTTGTTGGTATTTATCATTTGCAAGTTCTTGCCATACATTGAAATTAAATCTACCACTAGTTTTACCAAAGTTCAAACTATGGGTATAGCCACTTATATTTTTACTAGGATTTCCATATCCCAAAATATTACTAAAACCAACTTTGCCACTTAAATTCCAAGTATTTTTTTTATCGTAAAAGTCCCACAAAGCTGCTGTAACATTTGCATCATAATCAGCTCCACTTCTAATAACACTTGTATTTATTAATGAAATACTTGAATTATTTTTTAATGTCTGGTCCAATACAAAAATATTATAATTAGTTAATGGGCTTGTTTCCACATCTCTTGTAGCACCATTAGCTTTATCTAAAATGGTTGCATATTGTGCAGCTGTAACTGCATTCAAAACTCCTATACCTAGTCCTTTTGATGTTCTACCACTAATTTTTGTTGCATTAATAAGTTTTGTTTCAATTGGATTATTAATTATTGAATCAGTGCTTAAAAGATTATCGTACGCTTTGCTAAAATTGGTTGGAAAGCCACCAATTCTTCTACTATAAAATAAATTTCCCTTGCTAAATAATTCAGTTCCTTCTGTAAAAAAACTTCTAAATTCATTATACTTAACTTCAAATGGACCAAGATTTAAAATTCTGTTATCGCTTTGTACTTGCCCAAAATCTGGCACTAAAGTCATATCTAAAGTAAATGCTTGGTTAATGCCATATTTTACATCCATTCCACCATTTAAAGTTGTTTGTAAATTCTTTTGGTTGGGGTTATTGTAGGGATAATGATTTGAATTAACAGATAGATATGGAGAAAATGATAATCGCACAGGAGGCTTGATATCATTGATTTTATTGAGCAATCCAAATTGAGCCAAAAAACTTCCACCAATGGCAGGATCTACAGCATTCCAAAAAAGTTGTTGTCCACTTTTGCTTCTTCTTCTTGTAATATTCAATCCCCAGTTTTGACTAGATTTTGCTACAAAACGAATGGCAGCATAAGGAATTTTCATTTCAAAAACCCATCCATCTTGCACAATTTTTGCACTACTTTCGAATACACTATTCCAACTTCCATCTTCACCAGTAGATGAATATTTTGCATCAAACTGTTCGCCCAATGGAGTTACATAATATCCAAAGCCATTAATTTTATCATTATATGTATCAAAAATTACACCCACAAAGTCATTAACACCTACCATATCTCTACCAACCAATTCTTTTGAAATACTATCTATGTTTGACTCATGGCAAAAACCAGCCACATAAAAAGCTGCATCATCGTACAACAAATAAATTTCTGTTTTATTTTTATCATCTTCTATTTTTCCAAAGGCTGGTCGCCACTCTACAAAACTTGTAGCAAGTGTAGCAGTTTTCCAAGCAGTTTCATCTATTACTGCATCAATTTTTATTTTTGCTGTAGTGCGTGTTGCGGTAACTTCTTTAGGCAAATATTTTACTTGTGCCTTTGCGTTAAAACAAATAATTGTAATAAACAATATTGAGGTCAGCTTTCTCATAAACAATTTATGTTTCTTAAAGAGTTATTTCTTGAAAAAAATGGAATAACTTAAAGTAAAAATATATTGGCTAAAACAAATTATTTTAAATAATGATAAGTGTTTGCTTTAATGTATAAGTGGTAAATAAGTTTCAACTAAAAAATATTTACATTGCAATCATCAAATAATTGTTAATGGAAAATATTGCTACAAGTTTAGATGAATTAAAAGTATTTTTTGAATCAGGAACAACTCAATCTGTTGCTTTTAGAAAACAGCAATTAATTGCTTTAAAACAAACAATACTACAGCACGAAAATGAATTGTACAAAGCTTTGTACACAGACTTAAAGAAAAGTAAAGAAGAAGTTTGGGTTACTGAAATTGGCTTTGTTTTAGCTGAATTAAAAAATACTTTAAGCAATATTGACAAATGGGTTAAACCCAAAAAAGTAAGCACTAATTTGCTTAACTTTCCATCATCAAGCTACATTTATAAAGAGCCACTAGGTGTTGTATTAATTATTGCTCCTTGGAATTATCCTTTTCAGCTATTATTTACACCCTTAATTGGTGCAATAGCTGCTGGCAATTGTGTAGTATTAAAACCAAGTGAATTTACACCTGCAACAGAAGCTGTAATGAAAAAAATTATTGAAGAAACATTTGCACCAAACTATATTTTCTATGTAGAAGGAGATGGAGCGACAGTTGTTCCTACAATGATAAATAGTTTTGTTTTTAATCATATTTTCTATACTGGTAGCACAGCAATTGGTAAAACAATTTATCAATTGGCAGCACAAAATTTAGTTCCAGTAACTTTAGAATTAGGTGGCAAAAGTCCTTGTGTTATTGACAAAGAAGTTGATATAAAGACTGCTGCAAAGAGAATTGCGGTAACAAAATTTAGTAATTGTGGGCAAATGTGTGTAGCACCAGATTATATACTAGTACATAGCAGTATTAAAGAAAAACTAATTGAAGAGCTAGTTAAAAACATCAAACAATTTTTTGGTGATAATCCAGAATCAAATTACAACTATGGCAAAATAGTTAATGAAAAACAATTCAATAGAATTGTAAACTATTTAAAAGATGGAAATATTATTTATGGTGGTAACTATGAAAAAAGTAGTTTGCACATTGAACCAACATTGCTTGATGGCATTAGCCCTTTCAGTGATATTATGAAGGATGAAATTTTTGGTCCGTTACTTCCTATTCTAACATTTGAAAATAATAAAGAAGGTGTTGATGTTATTAGTAGAAATCCTAATCCATTGGCTTTCTATATTTTTTCTTCAAATAAAAAAACACAAGACTTTTGGCTTCAAAATATAGCATCTGGTGGTGCTTGTGTAAACAATGCAAGTTGGCATTTAACTAATCATCATTTACCCTTTGGTGGTAGAGGTTTTAGTGGCATTGGTAATTATCACGGCCAACATTCGTTTATTACATTTAGTCATTTAAAAGCAGTTTTAAAAACACCAACTTGGTTTGACCCTTCAATTAAATACCCACCATTTAAAGGCAAACTGAATTTATTTAAAAGAATTATTGGATAGCGGATTTATAAAATAATTTTACTAAAACAAAAAGGGTTCTAAGTTTAAAACCTAGAACCCTTTTTTATGATTTCTGTATAATGTAATTCCTATACAAATCTTATTCCACCACCATCACATTTTGTTGGTAGTGGTTGCCTTGTGTATCGGTTAATTGTAATTGATAACTAC
>JBMLRA010000009.1:0-12847 GCA_049241265.1 Chitinophagaceae bacterium | reverse complement strand
CACTAAAAGTTATTGTTTGTAAACCAGTGCAACCATCAGCATTTGTCGCATTTACTGTAATATTTACAGGGAAAGAACCTGTAGAAGTAAAGTTGTACGTAGTAGGCAAGCTGTACTTATAAAGCATAACTCCTCCAACTGTTGATGAATCAGTAGGAATTGGATTTGTTACTAAAACAGTATCACTATTGGGCTGCTGTATGGTATTATTAAAGAAATCCCATTTCATTGTAACAGGCTTGTAAGGCAATGAAACCGTGTATTTAAAGTCGTTATTTAAACAAGCAGAAATAATACTATCGCTAGTAACATTAGAATATGGATTTTGTACGCTTAAATATTGACTTAAAGCCTTAATATTTGTTCCTGCATTATATCCATAGCTTTCATTTGTTGAACTACTTGAAAAGCCATAAGCAATAGCATTAAATGCAACACTTGATTGTAATCTGTGCGATGTATTACCAGTTAAATCCGAGAAAACAGCATAACTGTAATTAGGATCGGCAGTATGTGTACTAAATGATGCAGCAGCATTAACTCCATCAAACATAAAACTAGAAACACCAGCGTTAGGTATAATAACATTGATATAATTGTGCTGTATATTAAAATTATTGGTTGAATATACAGTAACATCATTTATAGCTTGTTGAACTGGGCTAATAATAACCATTTCAGGGTCTCCGTTATCGCCAGTGCTAGGATGTGTTGGAATACCAGTCCCTACACACTTGTTGGTTGCACAAAATTGAGCTACCATTACAGGCTTATCACTTACAATATTTAATAAAGTATCTGTCTCAATAGTGTAAGCATTTTGTACCAATCCACTTAAAGGATTTCCATTAACTGTAACAACTGTAGTTGGGTCACTTACGATTACTTTATACAAACCAGCTTCCATATCTCTGAATGGAGATGTCACATACTTAGTACCCCACGCTTGTTTAGGAAACATTTGTTGTAAAAAGTTATCGCTTCCACCGTTTGTTGATGTACAGCCACCCACAAATAATTGCACTCTTCCATTACCAGTAAACAAAGCTATTTTTTTGTTACAATCTCTCGAAACTACTGTTGTTCCTGTTAAATCAACACCAACACTTGAAGTTATTAATTTGCCCAAGGCATTAAATACATCTTTTTTGTTTAAAGTAATAGAAAAAGGAACGTCTGCTTGATATTGTGCAACTGTGCCATTTGCAGTAGCAGTAATATCATCAGATGGAACAATATCAACAATTGTGTTGTCTTCAGATGCTTGTACATAAAAGAATGAATGTGGAACCCCGCTATTTGTTTTGCCACCAACTGTTAATACTGAATAATTTGAGCCCCAAGTATTAACTGGTAAAACTAAAGTAGCACCAGAACTAGAACTTGCATAAATATGTTGCCAAAGCGAAAAAGGAACGCCATTGCTATAAACATGAATACCACGTGGCAAAACACCTGTGCTGTTTAACCTAGCGTCTTGAACCCCGGATTTAGGCAATGTAAAAGTTGACATAGCTGTATTGGCTACTACATTATAAGTTTGAATATAATAATTAGCATCTCCAGGTTTGCCAATTTCAACAGTTACCACAGCATCTTGTTGAGAGGAAATATACAAAACCATATCTTGGTTGTTACTTCCTGTCATTAATGCTTGAAAACCATATCCAACCCAAAAATCAGTACCTGTGTTAGAAAAGTCACCAGGGTTTTGAATACCATTACCAGTTACAGACACATCATCAATATTTGATGCAGTTGCACCACCACCTGTATGTGTAATTACTCCTGTGTAAGCACCAAATAATGTTGGCTCAAATCGAACATAAATTGTTGTACCTGCAATACTTCCACCTGTGTATGGAATGCTTAATGTAGCACTAAAGCCTGTTCCAGATGATAATGATACTTGAAATCCTGCTGGAGCTGTTATTAAAATATTTCCACTTGCAGGTGTTAATGCACTTGCAGTTAATATATAAGATTTAACGGCAGAGATATTGTTCACAATTACATTCCCAAAAGGAATTGCGTTAGCACTATTACCTGTGGTAGTAATGATTACAGGCTCAGGGGAAAGTGTAGTAAAACTAATTTCATTTCCATAAGCTGTTCCAATTGAGTTTACTGCATAAGCTCTTGCAAAGTATGTTGTTGCTGGTGCTAGTATTTTTAATGCAGAAGCAAAACCTGCATTACCAGCCCCATCGATTGTTTTTGTTGTTAACGCTGTTGTAGGATTAGCACTTGTACTCCAACAAACACCTTTTTCAGTAATAGCAACGCCACCACTATCTAATATAACGCCACCACTTAATGCCTTGATAGATGTTATACCTGTAGCAGTATTTGTTGTTAAAGAAGCAATTGAAGGAGCATTTGTTGTAAAAGATAAATCTGCCCCATAAAATACATCACCACTTTCGCTAATTACAAAAGCACGAGTGTGGTAAGTAGTTGCAGCACTTAATCCACTAATTGAACCACCATTTGCAAAATCAATATTACCTGAATTGGTTGGACCGCTTGTATTTTTTGATGTTAATGCAACAGTTGGGTTTGGAGATACATCCCAAACAACACCACTTTGATTAATCAGTAATGTTCCTGCTGTAACAACACCTGTTGCTGTAGCTGTGTATTTACCAGTAGCCACGGCTGTTGTAGTTGTAACACTTGGTTGAGTACCAGCGATATTAGAAACCCCTGTGTACACAGCTGTTTTTACAGATAAAGAACGGCTTGCCGAAACACCAGTTGTTGCAGCATACAAATACATTCTAATAATGTAACTATGTCCACTATATAATTTTCTAGAAAGTGTGCCAAAGTTGATGTTTGAAGAACCTCCACTTGCAACTGATTGTGGTGTGCCAAATGGAACAAAAGCACCTGTTCCATCTGCTTGATAAGCTAAACTAACCATATTATTACCACTACTGCCTGATGTTCTAGCAGCAAAAGTTAAGCCTGTTAAAGTAACATCAACAGCTCCATTAGGCGATATTGGAAAATCAATTTGCCAACCATCTGTTGGTATTATTGGCCACTCAGACCCAGACACAGGCTGACATTTTACGCCATTACTACTGTAACCAACATTTGATGTAAAAGCACTACCAATAACAGCATCAGAAATGTTGATATCGGCTGATTGAACACCAGTTTTTACACTTGAATTATTGGATGTAAAAGCCCAAGTAGCCGTAAACTGCGAAAAAGATTTTAATGAAAAAAGGCTTGCAAACAGAATTGCAGCTATCATTTTTTTGCTGAACATAATACTTAGAGTTTGTATTTATATTTTAATGTATATTTTGATATTTGGCTAAACAATCTTTATGTTAGGTGGCAAAAAATGCAAAATGCTAAAATAAAGTAAGTAAAGTAACTGACTATTTGTTTAATTTATAATTTTTAGTATAGAATTTTATGCAAACGATAGCAAATACACATAGATTAATTACACCAATCAGTTTCTTGGTTCAACTATCTTATTCTCATTATGTTTTAAAATGATAGTTTTATTTGATGCCAACCAATTACTTTAGCAACTTATGTGGCACAATAATCTTTTAAATGAAATTATTCAAGGCAACAACAAATCGCTTGCTCGTTGTATTTCATTAGTTGAAAATGAATACGATGGTTATTTCAATTTTTTGCAACAATTACCAAATACTACTACTCCTGTAATTGGTATTACAGGCCCCCCAGGTGCAGGTAAAAGCACATTGGTTGATGCTATTATTGAAGCACTAGTTAAAGAAAATAAAAAGGTTGGAGTTATTTGTGTTGACCCATCTTCTCCGTTTAACTTAGGTGCACTTTTAGGCGATAGAATTAGAATGAGTAATTGGTACAATCATCCAAATGTATTTATTCGTTCGTTGGCTACAAGGGGCAGCCTTGGCGGATTACATCCTAAAATAATTGAAATTACCGATATCATGAAAACTGCACCATTTGATTTTATCATTATAGAAACAGTAGGTGTTGGACAAAGTGAAATAGAAATTGCAGGTTTAGCAGATTTAACAGCTGTTGTGCTTGTGCCAGAAGCTGGAGATGAAGTGCAAACAATGAAAGCTGGATTAATGGAAATAGCTGACTTATTCATTGTTAATAAAGCGGATAGACCAGATGCTGACGCCTTTGTAAGAAATTTAAGAATGATGTTAGCCCCTGCGTTTCATCGTCACCAAACAGAAATTTCAATTTTAAAAACTGTAGCTACAGTAAGAAAAGGAGTTGACGAAGTAGTATCCAAATTTTTATCCATTAACCAAGAAAATATTGGTAGCCACATAAAAAAAAAGAACGAAAAACATTCTTGGCTATTAGCAGAAAAGGCATATCATATTATTCAGCAAAACAGAATGAAGAATATTGATAAAAATTTTTTAAAAGAAGAATTAAATAACGCTACACAAGAAAAAAGTTTTAATTTGTACAAATATTTGATAAAGTATATATAAAAGCACTCATAATCAATTGACAAAACAATAAAATGAATTTACCTAAAGTTTTCGCAAACCAACCAACGGCTATTGAAGTAGAAAAAGGAAAAACTTATGCATGGTGCACTTGTGGTTTAAGTGCCAAGAACCCTTTATGTGATGGTGCTCATAAGCAATTGGCAACAGAGGAGAATGGCGAAGTTATTATGCCCTATAAAAGTTTAAAATTTACAGCTGAAGAAGATGGAGAAGTTTGGCTTTGCAATTGCAAACACACAAAGAATCCTCCTTTTTGCGATGGAAGCCACAAACATTTATAGTGCTGTTTTGTAGAGGAAAAAAATTGAAACTATTTGCTGCTGACACTATGTGTATGATGCCAAAGATTAGCAAGTTTCATTACTTTTTCAATTACATCCCTAGCACAACCCTTGCCACCATTAATAGGTGATACATATTTTGAGATAGCTTTTATTTCATCAACTGCATCTGCAGGACAACAAGGTAACCCTACAACTTGCATTACTTCAACATCAGGTATATCATCTCCCATAAACAAAATATCATTATGTTGTAGTTGATGCTTACCAATGAAATGATCTAGTGCATTTACTTTATCAGTTGTATTCATATAAACATCTATAACCCCCAAAAGATTCAATCTTTCTATTACTTCAATAGAATTACCTCCTGAAATAATAGCTACTTTGAACCCTTTTTTAACAGCAAGTTGTAAAGCATAACCATCTTTTACATTCATTGTTCTTGCCATTATATTATTAGGTAATATAATGAGTGAACCATCTGTTAATACACCATCAACATCAAACACAAAAGCTTTGATATTATTGAATTGCTGAAGAACATTCATTTGTTTATAGTTTATAATTTAACTTTATGTAAACTATTTCTTTTGATTATCTCTCCACTCGTAAACCCAACTACTTTGTATCATTTCTAAATGTCCTTCATTGCTTTGTTCTCTTGTTCCTTCAAAGTTAGGAAGGGTTAAAACCCATTCAAGCAAATCGGTAAATCTTACTCTGTAGATTTTGCTTTCTGTAAAATCATCTCCAAATTTTTCGTACAATTTTAAAGCAATGTCTTCGTAATCGTTCCAATGTATAGGTGGTTCAAACATGTAAATTATTATTAATTATTGATGATTGGTTTGATGAAGGGTTTCGTTAAACACTTTTCCTCAAACATTTTTATTTATTCTCCTAAAAATTGGGTTTGGTCAGGCAATGTAACTTCTATAATTCCACTTCCTTTTTGCAAAACACACTGGCAACCTAAACGACTATTGATTCTTGGATTGACAGCTCTATCTATAAAATCTTCTTCTCTATCGCTTAATTCTTCTAAAAAATCAGCTCCATCATTTACATATAAGTGGCAAGTGCTGCAGGCACAAACTGCTCCACAATTATGGTGCAACTCAATTCCATTATCCAATAATATCTCTAATAGACTATCACCAATAGCACTCGTTTTAATGGTTGTTGGCTCAAGCCCTTTTTGCTCAAAATTAATTTTTATATCGTACATAATTGCTTTTTAAAAAATTTCCTTTACAACGTTTCTAATCACTTTTGGTTTACCCAATGTGTAATAATGCAATACTGGAGCACCAAATTCTTTTAATTCTCTGCTTTGCTGAACTAACCATTCTGTCCCAACAATTTCAACTTCCGCATCTGTCTTACATTTCATCACTGCATTTGATAAATCTGTAGGTATATCAACGTGAAATATTCTTGGCAAAACCGTTAATTGCTTTTTTGTGGTAATTGGTTTTAAACCTGGAATTATGGGAGCTGTAATTCCCATTTCTTTACAAGCTTGAGCAAAGTCAAAAAACTTTTGATTGTCGAAAAACATCTGAGTCATTATAAACTCAGCATTTGAATCTACTTTATTTTTTAGATGATTTAAGTCAATCTCCAGATTTGGTGCTTCAAAATGTTTTTCAGGATAGCCAGCTACACCAACACAAAAATTAGTTTTTCCTCCATCTCTAATATCCTCATCAATGTAAATTCCATTATTCATATTATTGGCTTGCTTTAACAAATCAATAGCGTAGTGATTTCCCCCTACTTCTGGCTCAAAACTAGCTTCATTTTTTGCAGCATCTCCACGTAAGGCTAAAATATTATCTATACCCAAAAAATTCAAATCAATCAATGCATCTTCAGTTTCCCTTTTTGTAAAACCTCCACAAATAAGGTGTGGCACTGCATCAATTTTATAGTGATTCATTATAGCAGCACAAATACCAACTGTTCCTGGACGTTTACGAACCTCAACTTTTTCGAAAGTACCATCAGCCTTCTTTTTAAACATACTTTCACTACGGTGATAAGTAACATTAATCCAACTTGGTTTAAACTCCATCAATGGATCAAGATGATCATAAAGAGAGGAAATAGTTTTACCTTTTAATGGCGGCAAAACCTCAAAAGAGACCAAAGTGTCTTTTGCTAGTGAAATATGTTCAGTAATTTTCATTTAATAAGGTAATGTTATGGTCGTTCGCTAAGGTCGCGAAAGTAAGTATTAATGCTATAAAGAGAGTTCTTTTAATGGATCCCAAAAAAATTTATCGAAATTCATAATCGTGTCATTTTCTACTTTAATGCCTTCTTTTTCTAGCAGCTCCTGCATTTTAGTGGGTGTTTCAAAATGAATTTTGCCTGTTAACATTCCATATCTATTCACCACTCTATGTGCTGGGACTTTTGGTTGAATATTGATGGCACCATTCATTGCCCAACCCACCATTCTGGCACTTAATCCACTACCCAAATATTTAGCAATTGCTCCATAGCTGCTAGCTCTACCATTAGGTATTTGCCTAACAACATCATATACATCTGTAAAAAAAGTATATTGCTTTGGTTGTGAGGGTAATGACATAATTATTAAATTGATTAACAAGTTTGGTTAAATTTTCTTTGCTCCAACAATTGTGTTCTTCTTGGTTCTGGAACATTTTTGTAGTTGAAAGGACAATTTTTGCAGCCATTACCACAACAATATCCTCTGTTCAAAAGATACTCTTCTGTTAATGCTACAAAACCTGTTGGATTGTATGATTCATCATCATCAAATTGCTGCTTGTTCATTAATTATTCTTTTTAGTTCTGCATCTTTTTCTTTTGGCAAATCAGTATCAACTCTAAATTGCAAATAATGAATTCTATTACTTTGTGCTATATCTAAACCTTCGTAATGTGTTTTAATATAAAGTTCAGGAGCTAGATTTTTTTGCTGATATAAATTATCATAATCAACCAATAATTCAATATTGTACAAGCCAATAACTGTTTTGGTAAAACAATACAAATCTGGGCTATCAGTTTTAAGATGCACCAATCCTCTTTTCTTTAAAATTTGCTGATACAATCGTAAAAACTTAGGATGTGTTAAACGCTTACCGGCTTTTGATAAACGAAGTTGTGGATCGGGAAAAGTTATCCAAATTTCATCTACTTCATCTTTAGCAAAATATTCAGGCAACTTATCAATTTCTGCCCTTAAAAAAGCCACATTATCAAGTTTTTCATCTAATGCTGTTTTTGCACCACGCCAAATTCTATTGCCTTTAATATCAATACCAATAAAGTTTCTATCATTGTATAATCTTCCTTGCCCTACAGAATATTCTCCTTTTCCACAAGCCAATTCTAAAGTTATAGATTGATTGTTCTTAAAATATTCATTCCACTTTCCCTGCATTTCTTTGGTATGCTGAAACACATTTGAAAATGTATTCAGTTCTTCAAATCTGATTAGTTTTTTATGACCCATATTTAAAATTAGAAATGCAAAAGAACTTATTTATTTGCTGAATTGTTACTTTCGTAAAAATTAGTTTTATGCCTGTCATTCTTCCTGTAAATAATATCTCACCAAAATTTGGAGAAAACTGCTTCATTGCACCCAATGCCACAATAGTTGGACAAGTAACCACTGGCAATGATTGTAGCATTTGGTTTAATGCTGTTATTCGTGGCGATGTGAACACAATAACAATGGGTAATAAAGTCAATGTACAAGATGGGGCTGTAATACATTGCACTTATCAAAAACATCCTACTGTAATAGGTAATAATGTTTCTATTGGTCATAATGCATTAGTTCATGGCTGCACTTTGCACGACAACGTATTGGTTGGAATGGGAGCTATTGTAATGGATGGTTGCATTGTTAAAAGCAATAGTATTATTGCAGCTGGTGCTGTAGTTTTGGAGAACACTGTAGTAGAAGCTGGAAGCATTTATGCTGGTGTTCCTGCAAAAAAAGTAAAAGATATTTCACAAGAATTAATCAATGGCGAAATCAATAGAATTGCTAATAACTATCTTATGTATTCAAGTTGGTTTAAGCCTGAGGAAAATAAATAATCAAACAAAATAAAATGCCACAAATACAACTCTCAAAAATTAGTACAAAAGCCCCAAAATCTTTTGACAAAGAAGAAACAAAAGCAAAAACAGCAAAATTGATTGAAGAATTAGATGAGCTCCAAAACCTTTTATTCGCTGAAAATAAACACAGTATTTTAGTGGTTATTCAAGGAATGGATGCTAGCGGAAAAGATGGAGTTATTCGTAATATTTTTGGCAAATTCAATCCACAAGGTGTTTTGGTAAAAAGTTACAAAGCACCAACAACCGAAGAGCTTTCTCACGATTTTTTATGGAGAATTCATCAGCACACACCTGCAAAAGGCATCATACAAATTTTTAATAGAAGCCATTATGAGGATATATTAATAACCCGTGTTCACAAATGGTGTGATGATAAAACTGCTAAGCTAAGAATGAAGGCAATCAATGATTTTGAGGAATTAATATCAACACATAACAACACACATATTCTTAAATTTTATTTGCACATTAGCAAAGAAGAGCAAGCTGAAAGATTAGAAGAAAGAATTAAAGACCCCAAAAAGCAATGGAAATATAACGCTAAAGATTTTGAAGAAGCTAAACTTTGGAAAGAGTATATGAGTGCTTATCAAGATTGTTTTAGCAATTGCAATAAAATTCCTTGGACAATTACACCTGCCGATCAAAACTGGTATAAAGAACACATTATTGCAACTGAGCTTCATAAACTTTTAACAAGTTTAAAAATGCAATATCCAGGATTAAAAAAATAAAATGTAGTAATTTATCTACAAAAACTACTTTCGCAACATTATAAACAAAATTTAAAAATTGATTTTATGGGAATGATGAAAGAATTTAAAGAGTTTGCTATTAAAGGAAACTTGGTTGATATGGCTGTTGCTTTTGTAATGGGAGCAGCTTTTGTTAAAGTTACATCAGCATTTATTGATGGAATGGTAATGCCATTAGTTGGTATGATACAAGGTAAAGATTTGTCTGATTGGAAAATTGTGTTGAAGTCAGCAGAGATAGGAGCAGATGGCAAACAAACTGTTGCAGAAGTTGCTATTAAATATGGTAGTTTTTTAACAGCTACGATTGAATTTTTAATTGTTGCTTTTGTTATGTTTATGGTAATAAAAGCCATCAACAAAATGAAAAAGAAACAAGAAGAAGCACCTGCTGCTGCACCTGCACCAACAGCTACAGAAACATTGTTAGCTGAAATTAGAGATGCTCTAAAAAAATAATTTCACTTTTTTATATTGCCACAGAAACACAAATAATAATGTTGTTTCTGTGGCTTTTTTGTGCCTCAACTTTAAACTTTCAACCTCAAATTTTAAACTCTAACCCTAAGTTTGTTTATTTGCACTTATGAACACAACACAATATCAAATAAGTTTACCACAATTTGAGGGACCATTTGATTTACTACTTTTTTTTATTGAAAGAGATGAGTTAGATATTTACAATATTCCCATCACAAAAATCACCAACGATTTTTTAGAATATATACACAATCAAGGTAAAATTAATATTGAACTTAGTAGTGAATTTATCTTATTTGTATCTACTTTAATGCGTATCAAAGCAAAGCTTTTATTACCAAGAAAAGAGATTGATGCTGAAGGAAATGAAATTGACCCACGACAAGAATTAGTTGATAAAATTCTCGAATACAAACGCTTTAAAGAAGCTGCTGCTGAAATGGCTGAAATGGAAGCTACAAGAATGCTGATGATTAAACGTGGTAATTTACAACGTGAATTAATAGCTGTGGGTGAAGAAAGTGGCGAAGGAACAGAAATACAAAATATTACTTTATTTAAGCTAATGAAAGCTTTTGAAAAAGTAATGCAACGTGTACACGACAGACAAAACAAACCTGTACACACTGTTGTAAAGTATAATTACACAATGGAAGGTAGCAGGGATTACATGATGGATTTTGTAAAAAAAGAAAAGACTGCCACTTTTGAAAAAGTATTTGAACTATGCGAAAACCGTATTCACGCTATATTTCTTTTCTTGTCTTTATTAGAACTTAGTCAACAGCGATATATGAAATTAATTTTAGGCGAAGGCAGAAATAATTTTATTATAGAATGGAATGAAAATCGTGAAGAAGAAATTGCCGATGAAACTGCTGCCGATATTGCTGCTAATACTGAGGATTCTATACCTGAATAAACAATTTTATTACAACATTATTCGTTTTAGAAGCAACCAAAAATAATGTTTAATGAAAAAAGTGTTTATTAAAGTATTGCTATTACTTACTACTTTAAATATTCAAGCTCAGATAAATACTGACGCTGTTAAAAACAAAGCCTCTGAAAATTCATCCACACTTACTAAAACCAAAGAATTAAAAGATGGATGGGCAAAAAGTGGTTCTTTTAATTTAAACTTAACCGAAGCAGGTAGAAACGATGCTTGGGGTGTTGTAAAAGGTGGTGAAGAACAAGCTATTGGCATTAAGGCATTGATAGATTACGACTTTGACCACAAAAAAGGAAAAACAAATTGGCTTAATAATATCAGGTTTAGATACGGAGTTTCTAAACTTTCATCAGCCGGCAATGGATTTTTAAAAACAGATGATAACATTAATATTACCTCAATTGTTGGTACTGAACTTAAAAAGAATTTGAGTTTTTCAGGTTTATTTAGTTTAAGTTCTCAGTTTGATAAATACTTTTTATCGCCTGGTGAAATTCGTTTAGGTCCAGGTTTGTTATACAAGCCCAATGCAAGTTTTTCAATGATGTTTTCACCAGTTATGGCAAACCTAACTACCAAGTTTGCAACAGAGGAAAAAGATATTAGCCTTTATGGGGTTGATTCTGCTAAAACCACAAAACTAGGTTTGGGTTCTTTTGTACAAATAAAAGCCGATTATGTTTTGGCAAAAGGCATTACTTACAAGGGTTTTGCCACTTTTTACAGCGATTATTTAAACAAACCAGAATTAATTATTATGGATTGGACTAACTTGTTTAACTTCTCTGTTAATAAGTATATTGGTGCTACTATTAATATTAATATGAGGTATAATGATTGGGAAGTTGGTAAACTGCAACTACAACATGGTATGGGAATTGGCTTTAGCTACAAACTTAGCACAGCTGATAAGAAATAATGTGTTTGTAAGATTCTTATTTGATGTAAGTAGGCAATCAAATTAAAATGATAAACAGTATTGCTCACTGATAACACGAATATTGCAGATATTATTTGTGTTAACTGCTAAATCTGTGAGAAAAAATTGATTCACTAAATTTTGAACGATTATTTAACATCTGTTACAACTCTAAAAAGTTAAAATTTCAAAACCATAAACATCCTAAAGATGTTTGGTGCTATTGTTATATGCGTCTATTTTTGAATTGGCTGCCATTTTTGACAACAGCATATTATTACAATTTGAATTGACACAATATTTGTTGGACAATAAAAGACAAGTTCTATAAAAGACCAATAATGACAGAATATATTCCAATAATTTTCTTTATAATTTATTTACTAATTCAATTTGTTTGGACACAAAAAATATATTCAAAAAACTTGTTCAAAGAACTTTTAATTCTATGTTTATTGACACCAACATTGACTTTTTTTGTTGCTGAAAAAGCAAATAGACTTGAAGCATTTATTTGGACTTCAATATTTTTGTGGTATTTGTTGACATTGTTTGTAATTAAAAGAGTGTATAAGACTTGTAATACGTTTTTAATTGATAAAAAGCTATTGAAAGCTGACTATTTAAACAAAGATTTTACTTATGCAAACACAAGTGAGGATGGCGATTATTGGGGCGAAAAATTAGCGAAAAAGCCAAGTTGGTTTGACCATATTTTATCACTTTCACTTTTTATAATTCCTATTTTTATTGTAATGCTCTTATGTTGAGAAAGATAAAACGGCAGCCAACATATGGTTTGGCATTATTGGGGCTTGACGAATATAGCCTCATCATTT
>JBMLRA010000008.1:0-4043 GCA_049241265.1 Chitinophagaceae bacterium | reverse complement strand
AATTTGGATGCACTAAATCTTCAGCAAAAAATCTGTAATCTCTTAAATCATCAATCACTAATTCGTAAGCTGGAAAGTAATACAGTTTGCCAAGTCGTTCTAGTAAATCGTGAACAGCCTGAATAAGAACTGCTTTGCTTCTGTTATTATTTACTGCACCTTCACGCAAATGACGCACAGGACTTATGGTGAAAATAATTTTGATATCAGGATTAAATGCACCTAATCTGTCAAGCATTGTAGCAAGTACCAAAATTGCTTGGTCAACACGAAGCAAACGCTTATCAAACCAATCAGCTGGAGCTTTGTGATTGTTAGCAGCAACTGTTCCAACTTTTGCATTTAAAGCTTTATCTGTAAGTGTGTAAATCCAGGCCGAGCCCAGTGTTATTAATATGTAATCTGCTTTCTTTAAAAAAGCATTCGCTTGTTTTGTTGTATCGTTAATTTTCTTTAAAGCATCATCTGCTGTAATGCCAGAAAATCTGCTATGATGCTGCCAGCTATGCCATCCTTCATTATAATTAAATAAATCTTCTGCAGTATATTCTTTACATTCAATTACATTGATAATAGCTTCACTAACACTTACAGGGTTAAACAAAATGCCATTTGGATTTTCATAAACTTCAAACTTATGCTTACTAAGCTTCTCACCTATATTCTCTGTAAAGCAAGAACCAACCAACATCAATTTACTTTTATGAGTAATAGATGGCTCTAATTTTTTTATATCAAACTCAGTTCTAAATTTCATTTAAATAAAAATTTTATCTGCCAGTATTAAGCTATTTAACAATGCTTCTTTATTGTAGTTGTTGAATACATTTCGTTCTTCAAAATATTTTATCATCTTTTCGCTATCCATATTTCCAACCAAATCATCTTGTGCCATAGGGCAACCACCAATACCTTTCAAAGCACCATCAAATCTTATACAACCTGCATCAATAGATGCTTGTAGCTTCTCTTTCCAGTTCAATTGTGTTGAATGAAGATGAACACCAAAAGTTGTTTTTTGATACTTTGGAATAAGGGTTGTTAATGCCATATTAATTTGTTCAGCAGTTCCAAGTCCTACTGTATCTGCCAAAGAAATAATTTCAATATTTCTATTCACCATTTCATCAGCCCACTTTAACAAAATATCTTGATTGTAAATATCGCCATAAGGATTTCCAAAGCCCATACTTAAATAAACAACAAGTTGTTTGTTATTTTTAACACACAATTCCTGAATTTCATCAATTCTTTGCAAACTTTCTTCTTGTGTACTGTTGGTATTTCGTAGCTGAAAAGTAGGTGAAATAGAAAATGGAAAACCTAAGTAACTTATTTCATCATAACAAACAGCATCAGCAGCACCACGAGGGTTGGCGATAATTGCTAGCAATTTGGTTGATGTGTTACTTAAATCAAGTTGTTTAATTACTTCAATAGTATCTGCCATTTGAGGTATTGCTTTTGGCGAAACAAAACTTCCAAAATCTAACGTATCAAAACCAACCTGTAATAGTGTATTTAAGTACTTTATTTTTTGTTCTGTTGGTATAAAATGTTGCCAGCCCTGCATTGCATCTCTTGGGCATTCTACTAATTGAATTTTATTATTTTCCATAGATGAGATTATTAAAAATATTATTCAAATTCATAGCCAATATCATTTCTAAAATACATTCCATCGAAATGAATTTGCGACAAAATATTTTTACTTTTATTTACAGCTTCTTTAATTGAATTGCCTTGTGATGTAGCAGTGATAACCCTTCCACCATTTGTAACTAAATTATTTTCGGCATCAATTTTTGTTCCTGCGTGAAAAACAAAAGATGTTTTTTCCATCTGCAAATTTTCAGGTGTAGAAATCTTCATTCCTTTTTTGTATGCTTCAGGATAGCCACCACTTACAGCCATTACTGTAGCAAAATATCCTTCATTGTATTCAATGTTGGCATCTATTAAAGTGCCATTATCCATTGCAGCAAAAAGGCTTACTAAATCGGTTTCTAATCTTGGTAAAATCACTTCAGTTTCTGGATCGCCCAATCTGCAATTATATTCAATAACAAAAGGCTCCCCATCACAATTCATCAATCCTAAAAATATAAAACCATTGTAAATTAAATGATCGTTTTGTAATCCTTGAATGGTTGGTTTGATAATTCTTTCTTCAACTTTCTGCATAAATGAATCATCCATAAAAGGCACAGGAGTTACACAACCCATTCCACCTGTGTTTAAGCCAGTATCTCCTTCACCAATTCTTTTATAATCTTTTGCGTGACCAATAATTTGATAATCTGTTCCATTAGTCAAAACAAAAACGCTCACTTCAATTCCTTGTAAAAATGCCTCAACCACAACTTTATTAGAAGCATCGCCAAATTGTTTATTGATAATCATTTCTTCAAATGCAATCAAGGCTTCGTTATGTGTAGTGCAAATAACAACCCCTTTGCCAGCAGCTAATCCATCTGCTTTTAATACAATTGGTAAAGAGTGATTTTGTAGGTATAGTTTTCCTTCTTCATAATTATCTAATGTAAATTCAGCATAGGCAGCAGTTGGAATATTGTTTTTTTGCATAAACTCTTTTGCAAAAGATTTGCTTCCTTCCAATTGTGATGCAGCAGCAGATGGTGCAACAATAATGATGTCTTTCAACGCATCTGTATTTCTCAAATAATCATAAATACCTTTTACCAAAGGTTCTTCTGGACCAACTACCACTAATTCAATTTTGTTATTGATACAAAAAAGTATGACGCTTTCAAAGTCAAGTATATCAAGCGTTACGTTTGTTCCAAAAGTATTTGTTCCTGCATTTCCTGGAGCAATAAAAAGTTGAGAGCAATGATGACTTTGTTGCATTTTCCAAGCAAGTGCATTTTCTCTTCCACCCGAACCTAAAAGTAAAATATTCATAAAAATTGTATGGGTGGCGAAAGTAAATGTGAAATTGGAATTGGTGGTTTAATATTATTCCCTATTTTGCCAACTCAAAAATTATAAACGAAAACTTACTGTATGAATCAAGTTGCTACTGAAACAAAACACCCAAAAGGTTTGTGGGTTCTGTTTGGAACAGAAATGTGGGAAAGATTTAACTTCTATGGAATGAGGGCTATTCTTACCCTATTTATGGTAAATTCCTTGTTGATGAAAGAGGCAGATGCTTCTTTAATTTATGGAGGCTTTTTAGGATTATGCTATTTAACACCAATGTTGGGAGGTTTTGTTTCTGACAGATTTTTTGGTAATAGAAACTGCATTATGCTTGGTGGGTTAATGATGGCAGTTGGGCAGTTTTTATTATTTATGAGTGCTACAGTTTTTAGTTCAAATATGAGTTTGGCAACTACTTTGCTTTGGACAGCCTTAACCATTATTATTTTTGGTAATGGATTTTTTAAGCCCAATATTTCTAGTATGGTGGGTAGCCTTTACCCTAAGCAAGAGAAATCAAAACTAGATACGGCTTTCACCATTTTTTATATGGGAATCAATCTTGGTGCTTTCTTGGGTCAATTAATTTGCCCAATAGTTGGAGATGTAAAAGATAGTGCTGGTATTAGAGATATCCACGCTTTTAAATGGGGATTTTTGGCAGCTTCAATTGCAATGATTCTTGGTACTATTGTATTCCATTTCTTAAAAAATAAATATGTTGTAACGCCTGATGGAAAACCATTAGGAGGTTTACCAAAGCATAATGATGCATCACAGTATGAAGAGGGAGAGTCTCAAAGTGCTGTATTTACTCCAAAGGCATTAATTGTTGCTGTTATCGCATTTGTTGCTTTATTCTTTGTTTTTAGATATTTATTGGCAGGAAGCAACCCTGTAAAAACAATCATTTATCCAATTATCTATTCATTGGGTTTAACACTTGCAGGATTAATTATTTCTGATAAATCTTTAACAAAAGTTGAGTTGCAAAGAATATTGGTTATTTACATTGTTGGATTCTTCATCATATTCTTTTGGGCAGCTTTTGAACAAGCAGGTTCATCATTAACATTTATTGCAGATAATCAAACTGA
>JBMLRA010000007.1:0-1819 GCA_049241265.1 Chitinophagaceae bacterium | reverse complement strand
TAAAGAGTATTTAATTGACCTTAATGGAACTAAAGCAGCTATTAGGGCTGGTTATACTGAAAGTGCTGCTAGAACAACAGCTAGTGAATTACTTGCTAAAGGGAACATTCTTACACGTATTAAAGAATTAATGGACGAAAGAAGCAAGATAACCCTTGTTGATGCTACGTTTGTTGTAGAAAGTTTAAAAGAACTATTTGCACGTTGTATGCAAAAAAAACCAGTAATGCACTACGACCCAAGCGAAAAGGCAATTGTTCAAAAAAAGCACGTTAACGAAGAAACAGGCGAAGAAGTAGGTATTTGGGAATTTGACAGCACTGGTGCAAATAGGGCTTTGGAATTGTTGGGGAAACACTTAGCTATGTTTACAGATAAAACAAACCAAAATTTAACCCATTCAGGTAATTTACAAATTACAGGAATGAATATTTTATAATGCAAATTGTTTTTGATACAAAAAACAACGACAAGCAAAAAACTTGTGCTAAGTATTGGATAGATTCTGAAACTACTGATATAGTTTACGGTGGTAGTAAAGGTAGCGGAAAATCTTTTTTAGGTGTTTCTTTGATTTTTGGGGATGCCTTTATATACCCAAATACAAGTTATTTTATTGCAAGGAAATCATTAACCAACATAAGAAAATTTACAATACCTTCCATCCATGAAGTTTTTAATATTTGGGGAATTACAACAAATCATTATAAATACAATGGACAAGATAATTATTATCAATTGCATAATGATTCTAGGGTTTATTTGTTAGATGCTAAATATTTACCAAGTGACCCCGAATACTACCGTTTTGGTTCTATGCAAATGACTAGAGGATGGATTGAAGAAGCTGGAGAATTTGAAGAAGCAGCAAAAAACAACTTAAATGCCTCGATAGGTAGATGGAAAAATAAAGAGTACAATTTAACACCTAAATTATTACAAACTTGCAACCCTAGCAAAAATTATTTATACAGGGATTACTACAAAAAAAGGCATTCACTACCTATTTGGAAAAAGTTTATACAAGCGTTGCCAACAGATAACAAAATGCTTTCAAATGATTATTTATTGAACTTAGATAGGACTTTGAGTAAAAATGAAAAAGAAAGGCTTTTGCATGGTAACTGGGAGTTTGATGACGACCCTACAGCTTTAATTGAATATGAAAATATTTTAAACTGTTTTGAAAACACAAATGTTTCTACTGGAGAAAAGTACATAACTGCTGATATTGCACGTTTTGGTAATGATAAAATAATTGTTATTGAGTGGGATGGTTGGCGTGGTAAAATTCACTCTTTTGCAAAACAAGCAACAAATATTACTGCTACTATAATTGAAGGCATTAGGCAAAAATTAAATACCACAAAACAAAATATAATTGTTGATGAAGATGGTATAGGTGGCGGAATAGTTGATTTTTATAAGTGCATTGGCTTTGTAAATAATTCAAGACCATTAACAACTAATTTATCAAACAGAGATAGAAAAGGAAATTTAATACCTGAAAACTTTGACAATTTAAAAAGTCAATGTTATTTTAGATTAGCTGAATTAATTAATAGCAATATGATACATTTGCAATGTGACAGCGAAGATGTAAAGCAAATGGTTATTCAAGAATTAGAGCAAGTAAAACAAAAAAACATGGATAGCGACCTAAAAAAAGGGGTTGTACCAAAAGACAAAATAAAAGAAGTATTAGGCAGGTCACCAGACTTTGCCGATGCAATAATGATGAGGGTTTATTTTGATTTAGCACCTAAAAAAACTTATTCAGATGCAAGTTATTAATGCAATTAGAGAATGGTGGAATGGT
>JBMLRA010000006.1:0-6965 GCA_049241265.1 Chitinophagaceae bacterium | reverse complement strand
CATAATTACTACCTGAGACCATATTAGCCATATTTACAAATAAGGTATCATGATTGCCAATATAACTTCTTCCTTCAACACATAAATTATTATTGTTTCTTCTTAAACTTACATTTTCGTTAGGATTATGGAATTTTATTGCATCTTCTCCATTTACGAGATTGTTGCTAAATTTATTACTAAACTGTGCTACAAAACCATCAACATTTGTTTTTAAAGATGAAACATCAACTTTATTTATTAAAACTCTTAATTCATCTCTTAACCCATTTCCTGATCCAAAAACATTGGTATGATTTGTACTAGACTTTGCGGATTCTGGAATATCCAATCTAAAGTCATTTTGTTTTGCTTCTATAAAAAACGCAGCTCCACTTTGAATATTTATTGACGATTGATTAGCATTGTTACTAATTGTCCAATCGCCTGTTGTTGCACTATTTCTTGTTAAGGTTACATAACCTCCAAATGAACTAATATTTGGATCCCATAAATACACAGAATTTGTAGTATTTGCATTATTAAATGCAATAATTTCATCTGGATTTATTGGACTAGCAAATGGATTGCCTAATACTATATATTTAGTAGTAGGTAAATTCATGGTTGCGTTAAAGGTTTGAGTTCCTGTTTTAAATCTACCAATTGAACGAAGTGTAGTTGAGCCAAATCCAGACGTTGAAGTAACAGTTTTATCTCCTCTAATGAATAAAAAGAAAGCATTGCCAACTAAATTTTCAGTGTTTGTATTGGTAACATTTTCCCACAAGTTTGTAGAGGTTCCATTAATCCATTTGAGCATGCTATGATTGGGGCGTGTATCCTCAAATCCATTAGCAGTTCCTGTAGGTCCATAAATATTTGTGCCATATCCACTTATTCCATAATCGTTTTGCCAAGTATTTTTTACTGTAGCACTACTTATGCCTGGTGATAGTGGAGAGCTTAGTAAACGCCAAGCTCTTTTGCCATTTATAGAAGCACTACGAATAAATCTATCAACTGCCACTTTAGTTTCAATAGCATTTTGAGTTATATTACCACCTAGTTGAGCTAATCTAGCAGTACCATTGGCATTACTCATCATTACCAAATGATTGGATGTTACTGAATTAGTTAAATCCAAAGTTCCAGATGCAATTTCTAATTTTCTATTAATATATAATTGGGCATTTCCTGCTCCTGTTACATCTCCTATTTGGGTAATTCCTCCTGTACCATTTATTGTTAAATCTTGTAATACATTGCTGGTACCATCGGTGGTTCTATCCATTTTCAAAATACTGGTGCCGGTTGTATGGGTTAAGTTTATCTTGCTTATTGGGCTGCCAACTATAGTTCCTGTGCCACTAATTATACCTGTTACATTTAAGGTATTCCCATTAATCTCTAATTTTTTATTTCCTTCAATTACCAAACTGGCAACATTTAGATCACTTATTAATATTGGATTATTTGCAGCAGCATTAGAAATAATTACATTATCAGAATTGGATGGTACTACTCCACCTTGCCAATTGGTCGTTGTATTCCAATTACTATTGATTGTTCCAAGCCATACAAAACTTGAAACTAATGAATTACCAGTTAGGTTTACATTATTCATAAATGCACCTTGATTGGCAAGAGAAGTTTTATTAGCTCGTACTCTGTAATAATAAGTTTGATTAAATGTTAATCCAGTAATAGTAAAGTTAGTTACATTGCCTACATTGTAGTTATTATAACTACCAATAAAACTACTAAAATTGCTATTAGTACTTACATCTAACAAATAGTTATTTACTGTACCAAAACTTGGGGCAGTCCAATTTACAGTAAACGAAGTTGGGCCTACATTACTTGCGGCAGATAAAGTGGGTGCTACCATTGCATAACTTTCTACTAAATTACTTATAGTTCCATTTAAACTAAAGTTTTTAAAAGTGGCTGGATTATTATTTGTTGAAGCATCTTCAATAGTTGGAATGGCTGTATTATTTCCTTCTGCAATTCCCGCATCCATTCTAAAATAAGCAATTAAACTGCTTGGCAAACTTTGCAATTCGTTTACCATATCAGCTTGTATTTCTGCAGCAGTACGTACATCGTTAAAAATTCTAAATTCATCAATACTTCCTTTAAAGTTAAAGGTTGGATTTAAGTTTCTCCTTCCAATATTCAAATTAGTAGCATTGTTTGCAATAGGTGTATTTATGGCTGCACCACTAATAGTGTAAGGCATGTCCACTCCATTAATGTAAATTTTTGCAACAGAATTAGCAGGGTCATACACACAAGCAATATGTGCCCAACGCCCAGTAGGTAAGGCATTAGCAACATCTAAATACACCCCAGTTGTTGGTATAAATCTTAAGTTATTGGGCGATGAGCCTGTGTGAATTTCCATCAATTCAAAACCCTTACTACAAATAAATTGTATATCTGTATTGTTGGTAGGATTCCAAAGAACCCAACCTTGTATAGTATATTTAGTAGTATTGTAAGCAGCATGATGTGGTACTTGTAAAAAGTCATCTACCCCATCAAAATTAATTGCATTGTTTGGAGCTGGATTTCCTGTAGTTGCAGTAATGGTATTTGAATTAATTCCTTGCCCACCAATGGCATTTTTGTATGCTCTTACTCTATAATAGTAGTTTGTTGAAGGAGTTAATCCTGTAACAAATTGTGAAGTACCATTTACCAATAAATTATTATAACCACTTACAAAACTACTAAAGGCATTGTTGGTGCTTACGTCTAAGTAATATTGGGTTGCAGTGCTTAAATTAGGTGCTGTCCAATTGGCTCTAAAACTTGAACCAGAAGCATTGGTGCTTGCAGTTGATGTTGGTAAAACCTTGGCATAACTTTCTATAAAATTGCTAGTATCGCCAATTAACCCAAAACCTATTAGACTTCCATTAGTTGCATTACCACTAATATCATTTATTGTTGTTATTGGAGCATTGTTGGCACTTGGAATACCTTCATTAAAATTATAATGCACCAATAAATTGGTAGCTAAACTAGAAGTGGTATTAAGCATTTCTGTTTGAATTTGGGTTTGATTAAGAGCTATATTATACATTCTTAATTCATCCAAAGCACCAGTAAAATAACCCCCACAAGGAATGCTATGGCCCAAAGATGCAAGAACAGTATTGCTTATATTGTAAACTATTGCAGTTGTAGCAGAACCTCTAAGTACCCCATCAATGTAAATTTGCATAGAAGTACCGTTTCTCACCACAGCTACATGATGCCAGGCATTATCGTTAATAGCAACAGTTGAAATTAAGGCTTTGTAATTGACTGCACTTTGCATTAATTCAAACAAAATATTACCGTTTGATATAGAAACAGAAATAAAACTTGAGGCATCGCAAATTACTCGTTTGCTAAATAAAACTCCTGAACTATGAGCAGTTTTAACCCATGTTTGAAAAGTGAAATTACCAGTGCCAAAATTACCCAAATCAAAACCAGCATTTACCGATTGTGCCCCATTAAAATGCAAAGCATTATTTGGCTCACCAGGTGAGAAATAGTTTATAAGAGAAATAGTGTTGCTTAATTTAGCCTGATTTAATACAGTAGTTTTTTGGGGACGAACTCTGTAGTAATAATAGTTAGGATTTAATCCTAAAACACTAAAAGTTGTAACGTTGCCTACATTCAAATTATTTAATCCTGGAACCATATTGGTAAATGCAGCATCAAAAGCTACATCCATGTTATAATAATCAACTATGCCTACAGCTGGGGCATTCCAATTAGCACTAAAACTTGTTGTTGTAATATTAGTTGCAGCAGTAGCTATAGCATTTACCATAGCATAACTTTCTATCCAATTACTATTGTTTCCTGATAAGCTAAAATTAGCCAAATTTGCATGATTGCCTGTTATGGTAGGATTATTTTGGTCAACTAAAGTGATGGCATTTGTATTGTTACCACCAGCCATACCATTATTAAAATCATAATAGGCTTGCAGGTTACCTGGCAAAGCATGATTAATGCTATACATATCCGCTAGTATTTGTGCTTGTGTTAAATTGGTATTGTAAATTCTTACTTCATCAATACTTCCATTAAAGGCACTATTTGTGCAAACAGCACTATTGCCAATAGAAAAGCATCCAGTATTATTAATTTGTGTATTGGCAATGGTGGTTTGTGTGTTCAACAATCCATCAATATACAAAGCCATTGTAGTTCCATTAGAAGTTACAGCTACATGGTGCCAAACATTATCGTTTAAAACAATTGAGCTGTTCAGGTTTATTACACCACTAACATTATTAAAGCTATAAACCACGTTTAGTTCTCCAGCAGTATTTATACTTAAATCAAAATTATTACCACTACTGCAAGTAGCTCGCTTGCTAAATAGTGTTCCCGAATTTTGTGCTGTTCTAATCCATCCTTCAAATGTATAATTGGAATAATTGCCAATGGCGTTATTGTTTATCGTAACTATTGAAGGACTTGTAAATGATAAAGCATTTCCAGGTGTGGTGTAGCCAGTAGTTTGTGCTACGGCCATTGTTTTATTATAACTCTGCCCACTAACTGAGGTTTTATTAGCTCTTATCCTCACAAAATAGCTACCTCCATCCAACCCAGTTACGTTTTCACTACTTACATTACCAACAGCCTTCCCATTATAACCAGTAATAAAACTTCCAAAAAATCTATCTCTCGAAATATCAATTAAATAGTTTTCAACTGTACCAACAATGGTATTAGTCCAATTTAACGTGAAACTATTGTTGGTGATATTCGAAACTGAAATGTTTGTTGGCAACACCATAGCATAGCTTTCTACCCAATTGCTGGTATTACCATTTAATGCAAAGTTATTAAGTGTTCCATGATTACCCAAGCCACTGTAATCAATTAAAACAGTAGCACCAGCATTATTACCACTGGCTATTCCATTATCAAAATTATAAAAACTAATTAAATTGCCTACTGAAGCAGATGGGTTTCTCATGTCGTGCTGAATATTAGCTTCTGTAAGTGCCGTTTCATAAATCCTAAATTCATCCAAAGCACCTGTAAAATAACCTCCACATGAAGGGCTATAACCAATTGTTGCTTGACCAGCATTATATATGGATGCAGTATATGAAGAAAAATTAGAATTATTTAAAATTCCATCTACATAAATATAAATTCCTATGCCACTTCTTATAAATGCTACATGGTGCCAAGTATTATCATTTATAATAGCACCAGAACTAGTGACAGATGTGGTTACTAAATCATCGCCACAAATTTCAAATGAAACATTATTGCCTGATAAGCTAATAACAACTCTACTATTATTAACACAATTGTTTCGCTTTGAAAAAATAATGCCCGATGTACTTGAAGTTTTTATCCAAGTTTCTATAGTAAAACTTTTGAAAAAAAAATTGCCCAAGAAAGTTGTACTGCCTAAGCTTATCGATTGGGCACCATTAAAATGCAAAGCATTACCTGGTGCAGTTAATGCTGTCATTGGTGGAGCAGTTGCAGTAATAGAGTGTGCACCTTGTAATGTAACACTTACTTTATTGGCTCTTACACGAACATAATAAGTTGTATTAACATCTAAGCCAGTTACCAGATAGCTCAAAACATTGCCTACATTTAAATTATTATACCCACTTACAAAACTGCTAAAGTTAGCATTGGTGCTTACATCTAATAAATAATTCTCAACTGTTCCTGTAACTGGAGCTGTCCATGTAGGGTTCATGGCTGTTTGAGTTCTATTAACAGCAATAATGGTTGGTATTACCATTGCATAACTTTCTACCCAATTACTAGTACTTCCTGTTAAGGCAAAATTATTAACTGCACCATTAAAAAAATAATACGATTTATCTTGAGCTGTGGTAACACCAGCATTATTTCCAGAGGCAACACCATCGTTAAAATCGTAATACAAAACCATGTTGGTATTTGAATTATCACCAGGAGTAACCATATCTACTTGAATCTGAGCTTGTGTTCTTATTTCCCTAAAAACTTTTACTTCATCCATGCTTCCTTTAAAAAAGTATGAGTTATCATATCTTGCACCAACTGTAAAGCCACTTGTTCCTAATGCATTTATTTGATTAAACAAGCTACCAGTTATTGTTATATATTGTTCAACACCATTCACATAAATTTTTGCTTCGCCTAGAAGTGTATTTATTTGGCAAGCAATGTGTGACCATTTACCTACAGGCAAAGCATTATTTGCATCAATATAAGTTCCAGTTCTTGGTATAAAACGAATTCTATTGGGTGTGCCTGCACCACCTGTATGAATTTCTAGTTCTTCATTATCTCTACTCATTATAAAGCCAACATCTTCAGCAGTAGTAGGATTCCAAAGCACCCATGCTTCTAATGTAACTGACTGACCACTATATACTCCACCATGGTAAGCTCTAGATACTTTATCATCAACTCCATCAAAATTTAAACAATTGCCTTGGGCATTTGATTTTAAGGCAAATAAAATAATGGTAAATAGTAGGAATAAAGTTTTACGCATAAATAGATGTGTTTAATAACTTAAAACTAAATTCCAATGTTCTTAAAATAAATTAAATTGGGTGAAAATGCGTTTTTTGTGGGTGAATAGATTTTTATAAACTCTAAAATCTCATTTAAACAGTATAGTAATGAAAAACAAAGTTTTGATGAATGTATTGTTTAATTTATAATATTAAATAATATATTTTATTATTACTCATATTCGTGAGTCAATGTATAAAGCAACCAGTTTACCTAATTTCAAAATGTTGTAAAAATTCTTCTTTGTAATTTTTTCCTATAGGAATATTATAGTTGGCAATTTTAAGTTGGTGCTCTGTAAAACTGTTTATATGATTAATATTAATGCAATAGGAACGATGTACTCTTACTATCAAATTATTATTTAGTCTTTCTATTGTTTTTGCCAAAGTGCATCGTACCAAATAGCTTTTTTGTGTGGT
>JBMLRA010000005.1:0-1173 GCA_049241265.1 Chitinophagaceae bacterium | reverse complement strand
AAACGAAATTTTATTGTGTAACTCATCATAAATATCTTTCGAACACCTATGGTGTCTTCACCAACCATATTTGTGTAGACTATTTCGGTTGGTGAGGACACTAACCGATAGATTAAAAGTATACACAGTTTAAAAAACTAATAATACTCATAGTAACTAGTTATAACAATTGGTGCAGCAGTTGTGGAGTTAAAAGAGTTTTGTATTGAGCTTAACACAGTACCAACAGCATCAACAGTGTATTGATATGTAATAGGAATATTGATATTGCTGTAGGTATATGTTTCTTGGCTTGGTAAATTTTGCGATTGCCCAAACTGCGTTGTAAGCCCTGTAAATAAAGGGTTGTTGTAACTTGTAAACGTTGCGTTTTTAGTAAAGTTTACATATTTATTTGAAGCAAAAGAAGTATTACGCTCCATAACAAGATTACCATTAATAAAACTAGAACTGTCATAAACCCACACAAATGAATTGCCCAATAAATGGCTATTGTAAAAATTGGTGTACTGATTTGTACCACTATACGAAACAGCTCTATTGGTTAAATAAGCAATAGTATCTTTAAAGGAGGAGTTGCCTGTGTAGGCATATTGCATATTCATACTCACCAAAGAATCAAGCACAATTCTGTTTTGTGCATCAAAAATAAATTGCCTGTTAAATGTGTTGCTCAATCCTGTTGGTGTAGCATTAGCAGGATTTAATTGATAGGTAACAATAGTTGTGTTTGTAGGCAAATTATTGGTGTATTGAAAATTGATGGTTCTAATAATATTTACACTTGCAACAGATGTTGTGGTATCAATTTCTGTATAAACAATAGATTTAAGGTTTTGGCTGCTATCAAAAAAATATTTAGTAACCGACTTCATCTTGCTATCAGTTGATGTAGATGAAACTTGCTTTATTTTCTTTACAATAGGTTCGTTGATTACAGGGTCTTTTTTACAAGAGAAAAGACTAATAGATAAAATGACAAACAATAGTTTAAATTGATTCATTGTTACAATGTTAGAATGCTAAAATAGGGTTTAATTTAACAACATCAAAATGCAAGATTTAACGTTGAAATTTTTTTTTATGGTTGGTGTCTTTACCAACCATATTTGTATAGTCTATTTCGGTTGGTGAGGACACCAACCGATAGAAAAAAAACGAGCTAAGCGAAGC
>JBMLRA010000004.1:0-11941 GCA_049241265.1 Chitinophagaceae bacterium | reverse complement strand
TAGCTACCAATGTTGGGATGCCTATACCTAAATTAACATACATTCCATCTTTTAACTCTTTTGCAATTCGTTGTGCAATTCCATATTTATCTAGTGGCATTTGAATAAAATTTAATTGTTTTGGGTTTTGATACAACTTCACTCTTAACTGATTCTCGTCGTTTTTCTTTCTATTCTTTTCTCATAATTTTTACCTTCAAATATTCTGTGTACATATACTCCAGCAACATCAATTTGTTCTGGGTCTAATTCACCAGGTTCAACAAGATGCTCAACTTCAGCAATAGTTATATCACCAGCTTTTGCCATACTAGTACTAAAGTTTCTAGTGCTGCCTTTAAAAACTAAATTGCCTAGTTTATCTCCTTTCCAAGCCTTTACAATTGCAAAGTTGGCGTGCAGTGCATATTCCATTAAATGCATCTTACCATTAAACTCCTTTACTTCTTTGCCTTGTGCTATTTCTGTTCCATAGCCTGCAGGTGTGTAGAATGCAGGTATACCCATTCCTGCCATTTGAATACGAGTAGCCAATGTACCTTGTGGTATTAAATCAACCTCTAGTTCACCGCTTAAAAGTTGGCGTTCAAACTCTGCATTTTCACCTACATAACTGCTCATCATTTTTTTAATTTGACGAGTTTTTAAAAGCAATCCTAAGCCAAAATCATCAACTCCTGCATTGTTGCTTATGCAAGTTAAATTTTTAACTCCTTTTGTAACCAATGCAGTTATTGAGTTTTCAGGAATTCCATTTAATCCAAAGCCACCTAGCATTAATATATCACCATCTTTAATATCAAAGATGGCATCGTTGGCATTTGCAAAAGTTTTATTCATACTATTTCAAGCTTTTTGTTATTGAATCTCGCTTTCTAACACCATAAGCTGATACAGAATCGAGCAATATTTTCATTTCGTTAGGATGCGATAAGTAGTAGTTATAACTTGTATAATATGCATCCTTTGTTATTTTGTTTATACTAAATATTTTGTTATAAAGTGCAATATTTTTTTGTGTGCTATCAATAATTGTATCACTAGGAAATTGTTTCAACATCCAAGCATCAGCAGTAATCATATCCCACATTACAAACTTCATTTGCTGAATGGGAATTACTTTTTCTTTTTTATTGCAAGAAAATAAAATAATAGATAATGATAAATAAATTACAAATATTTTCATCTTAATTCTTCGGCATATTTACTTGCATTTGATGGATCTAGGTTTGATAGAATTTCCAATGCTTTTACTTTATCATCATTTCCCCCAAGCTTAAAAATACCAATTAACTCAGCAATTTTATTCTGCATAAAAAACTGCACAAACATACTATTAGGATTTTCTTGGTTAAATGTTTTAAGCTGTGTTAGTGCTTGCACAAATGCAGGAATTGCTTCCTTTTGATTTGTAACCATTTTATCAAAGCCACTTCTGTAATATCCATAAATTACACTATGCAAAATATTATTTCTTGCATTAGTTAAATTTTCTGCCAACCAAAATCTATTTCTTAATCCATCAAATGCTTTCCAACCACTTAAACTGTTAGCTTCAGGTGCATTATTAACAATATACTGAGCTTTTTGAAAATACTTATCTCCACCTTTTGGCGAATAAGAATCATAGTTTAAACCTAAAATCACATTAGCGTAGTATGCAAAAATGGCTGTTAAATTTGCTGCGAAAGCGTCACTACCAGCAACTCTGTTTTCATTAAATTCTATTGGTTGATATTCAATATATTTAAAAGCTACATCTGCATCTTGAAAATTTATTAAGGCAGCTTGATAGGTGCTACTGAAAACAGGACGTGCTGATTGTATTAATAGTTGAGCCTTGTAAACATTTGTCTCTATAATACTCTCAATATTTAGCACAAAATTTACATCAATCTTTTCAGTAGGTTTATATGTTTCACTAGTCCATTTTCTATTATTAATAAAATTAGTAAGCTGATTTTGTAGTGTAGTAAAAATTTTTTTGTCAACAGAAGTATTCACTCTGCTAGTATTTACAGTAACTTTAGCTTGAAATTCTTGCGAAAACGCTGTTGTAGCTATGAAAGTTAATAAAAAAAATATGTTATTTTTCATTCTTAATTTTTGAAATAATAAATGATACAATGTCGTTTGCCACTTCATTTTTGGGCTTAACATCAAAATTATATTCGGTTTCATTAGCATCAATAATTGTTATTTTATTTTCGTTGGCACCAAAAACCCTATTGACTGCACTAAATGAATTTAAAATAATGCAATCTGCATTCTTGTTTTTAAGTTTTGATATTGCATTTACTTTTTCATTTTCAGTTTCTAATGCGAAGCCAGCAACAAATTGATTTTGCTTTTTATTATTTCCTATAAAATGCAAAATATCTTTTGTCTTTTCAAGTTCTATTTGCCAGTTAGCATCTTTCTTTTTAATTTTATTTTCAGCAATAACAACAGGCTTGTAATCAGCCACTGCAGCACACATTACTGCAACATCAGTATAATTCATTCTTGTTGTTACAGCATCAAACATTTCATCGCTATTTGTAACATTCACCACTTCAATTCCTGAGTAGTTTACCCGTTGATTGGTTGTGCCTGAAACCAAAGTAACATCAGCACCTTGCAAAAAGAAAGCTTCTGCAATGGCATATCCCATTTTCCCTGATGAATAATTCCCAATAAATCTCACAGGGTCAATTGCCTCATAAGTTGGGCCTGCTGTAACGATTACTTTTTTATTAGCCAGTGTTGATTTTCGGAAGTAATTTTCAATTAAAAAATTAACAATAAATTCGGGCTCTGCCATTCTTCCTTCACCAAACAAACCACTTGCTAACTCTCCTTTTTCAACAGGAATTATTTTAGTATTATACGATTTTACTAAATCTAAATTTCTTTTTGTTGATGGATGCTGCCACATATCTTCGTCCATAGCAGGAGCAATAGCAACATTACAAGTAGCAGATAAATAAACTGCTAAGAGTAAATTATCGCAAATTCCATTTGCCATTTTAGCCAAAGTGTTACAACTAGCAGGAGCGATAATCATAACATCTGCCCATCTGCCAAGTTCTACATGGTTTGCCCAAGCATTTTCTGTCTCCAAATCAATCAAAACACTATTTTTTGAAAGTGTTGAAAGTACTAGTGGCGAAACAAAGTCTTTTGAGGCATTTGTCATTACTACTTTAACTTCAGCTCCTGATTTAACTAGCAGCCTAACCAATAAAATAGCTTTGTAAGCAGCAATGCTTCCACTTATTCCTAGTAATATTTTTTTTCCTTGTAGCATTAAAAAACAAATAAAAAACGACAGTAAAAGTACTGCCGTTTTTGTTAATATAATTTACAAAATTGTTAACGAAATAAGTCGTTATCAGTATTCTTACGATAATAAATTTTATCTTCTGCAAACTCATGAGTAGCCATAATAGCAGGATTAGGCATTTTTTCGTAAGCACGAGAAATTTCTATTTGCTCTTTGTTTTCATGAATTTCTTCTAAGCTATCGGTATGACTTGCAAATTCTTCGAGTTTATTATGTAACTCCTCTTTTAGTGTCACATTAATTTGATTCGCTCTTCTAGAAATTATAGCAATTGATTCATATAGATTTCCAGTAACAGCTTTAATGTCAGCTAAGTGTTTAGTTTCAACAACACTTGGTGTGTTAGCATTAATTTGTCTTCTTAATTTGCTCATTTTTTATGCTTTTTAGTAGATTATTTATTTGTTGTTTAATTTTTGTTACTTCTGCTAAATGTTTGCTATCATTAAATCTTTCTATAAAATCTGAACAATCATTTAAAACTTTATTATAACGTTCTTCTTGTTTTTCTTCGAAACTTAAATCAGCGTATTTTAAATATGATTTTATTGTTTGATATTTATACTCATCTGCAAATTTAGAGTCTGGGAAGTTTTCAACAATATTATCAAACGATATTGCTGCTGCTTTGTAATATCCCAAATTAAAATAAAGCTCCGCAGCTTTATACTCTTTTGCTTCAAGCTTACCTCTACAAATTTCTAAAATTTCAGTTGCGTCTTTAACTTTATCAGATGTTGGGTGCATATTAATGTAAGCCTGCATTAACGCCATAGATTTTGTCGTAGCTGTTTGATCTAAATCTATTTTGGGAGATTGCTTGTAATAACAAAAAGCTCTCAAATAATCACATTCCTCTGCACGTTTGCTAGTTGGAAATGTTTCTACAAAAGTTTTGTAAAAATTTTCAGCATTTAAATAGTCCTTTAAAAAATAATAGCAGTTTGCACTTTTATAGTACATATCCTCATATTTGTCAGTTCCCTTTATGTATGCAAATAGGTCTTCAAAAAGTTGTAGGGCATAGGCATATTTTTTTTCTACATAATACTGCTCTGCCATTTTATACCTGTAGTCATTATCCGTATTTTTAAAAACTTGATTAAAACTTTTGCTTTTAGCAACATATAATTTTGAACTTGATTTCTTAAAAAAGCAAGATGTAAAACTTAATGTTATAAAAAGTAATAATAAGATTCTATTCATAAAAGTTAGCAAATGTAATGTTTATAAGCAAAGAAAAGTAACTACACTCAATAAAACACAAATCAACTGTTAATATAAAGCTAAAAACCTCGCAAATGCGAGGTTTTTAGCTTTATAAGGATTTCTTATTCTAGTTTTTTCCTTTCAAGTGAGGAGCAGGAGCTGGAACTGTGTTAGGACCTTCTTCTGTTGTTCCTTGTAAATCAATAGTATTTCCATCACCACTTCCACCAGCATCATAAGCAAAGATGAATCTGTTCTCGCTAATTCCTTGATTTTCAGTTAAATACTTTATAATAGCTTCAACTCTATCGTAAGCTTTTTGTTGAGATTTTTTATTAGCTTCTGGATGACCTAATACTTTAATTTTAGCATTAGGATTATTCTTCAACTGTTGTCCAACCACATCTAACAACTTCATATTATCTCTGCTAAGTTTAGCATTTCCAGATTTAAATTGAATACTAGGCAAATTTGGTAGAACTGAACCACCTGGTCCGAAACCTCCTTTTAGAGAACCATTTCTGAAAGAATCAATAGTTTGTTGTAACTTAATAATTTCAGACTTAGACTCTTTGCAACAAGCGTTTTCAGGACAAGTTCCAACACCATCAGCATTTGGAGGGAAACATTCAGCACGAGTTAATAATTCCTTGTCTTTATAATCAGGAATACCATCACTATCAGTATCCAACGCTCTACCACGAGCATCAACAGTTACTCCAGCAGGAGTATTTGGTTGTAAATCAAATTGATCAGCAATACCATCAGCGTCTGCATCATCTAATTTAACTTTTAATTTATTTTTCAAATGATCAGGTGTATTTAACTCACTGTAAACATAGTTATTAGGGTTAATCCACCATAATGGCTCAACTCTTTTAGATTTATTTCCAATATTGTAATTGATTCTAGCACTACTAAACCATAATGCATCGAAAGCATTACTAAATGAGCTAGAAAACCCATCCATAAAGTCATAATTTGATAATGAATTTCTTGCTTCTAAAGCAACATTAAATCTATCATTTAACTTATATGCTAATCCACCCCCAATATTAAAAACTGGAATTAAAACAGTTTCCCCTCTATCTCCTACTTTGTTGCCAAAACTACCTAATACATTTGCACTACTTGGGTAATAAAATGGCTCGTAATTTCCAATAGAATTTTTTTGTTTTACATTAATTGTTGATACGCCAAAACCAGCAATTAGGTAAAAATTCCATTTTGGATTTCCACGATAGCTATTGATCGTATTTAAAGAAGCAATCGCATCTAAGCCTAAACCAATTGCAGAAGTTCTATAATCTCGAGCAGCTAGAACCGAACCACCAAAGTCTTCTTTACCAGATACTTTATAATAAGACAAATATGGTCTTAAAGAGAAAACATGACTTAGTGACTTCCTACCAGATATTGTAACTCCAAATCCAATATCGTTTCTTAGGTCTCCACTTACAGTGGCTACACCTAACCCCAATCCAATTTCCCACATATCTTTTGGTCTAGCAGGATAGATGTATGCATTTCTTGAAAATTCGCTAAATTGTGCTCTGTCTTTTGCAGCTACTTTGACGCTATCTTTCCAAGTTGTTGTAACATCAGACTTTTGAGCAAAAACAACTGTGTTTAATAACACAAGGGTTAATGCAGATAATAGTGTGTACTTTTTAGTTGACATATTAAATTGTTTTTGTAAACGGTTTTTGCTTTATAATTTATTCAGAATTTCAAAGATGCGAGTTTTTGTTGAATAACCAAAAAAAAGTTAAAAATAACAATTACAACAAAAAGTTGTCTTATATATCTATTGTTTATAAATATGTGTGAAAAAAAAACCGCATAGACGTCTTTTATTTTTAAATTAATTGTTGCGAAAACAACTTGCATTTATCTTAATCTACTAAAGCCTAGCTTTCCACGCTATCTCTTTTACATTATGAAGTTTTCCAATATATCTTGCCAAAACAAATAAATAATCACTTAAGCGATTAATGTATTTAACAACAATCGGGTCAATAAATAAATTATTCTCTTGCATTGCTACACAAATTCGTTCAGCTCTTCTGCAAACACATCTTGCAACGTGAAGATTAGATACAGCAATGTCTCCACCTGGTAGAATAAAGTTTTTCATCAAAGGCAACGATGTATTCATCATGTCTATTTCATTCTCTAAAAATGTTACGTCAGCCTCTTTTAAGTCAGGTAGCTTCATCAAAGGTTCTTTATCTGGATCGCAAGCTAATGAGGAACCAATTGTAAACAATCTATCTTGAATTTCCTTTAGTGTAGACTTGCTTTTTTCATCTGTAATGCTGTCATTACATAAACCAATAAAGCTGTTTAACTCATCAACTGTTCCATAGCTCTCTATGCGTATATGGCTTTTTGAAACTTTAGTACCGCCTATTAAACTAGTTTTGCCTTTGTCACCTGTTTTGGTATATACTTTCATTTTTTATAGTGTACAATTGGTATTTACAAATTCTATTTTCTATTATCACTTTCAATTATTCCATCCTTTAAACGTACAATACGTTTTGCGTAATTAGCTATATCTTCCTCATGTGTAACAAGAACAACTGTGTTTCCAGATTCTTGTATTTTAGCAAAAATATCCATTACTTCAACTGATGTTTTACTGTCTAAATTACCAGTGGGTTCATCTGCCAATAGTATTGACGGATTATTAACCAAAGCTCTTGCAATAGCAACACGTTGAATTTGCCCACCACTTAATTCATTACTTTTATGATGCCCCCTATCTGCGAGTCCTACTTTTTTTAAACTTTCTAAAGCTCGTTCTATTCTTTCTTTTTTATTAACTCCAGCATAAATTAATGGCAACGCCACATTTTCGATTGCTGATAGTCGTGGTAGTAAATTAAACTGTTGAAACACAAATCCAATTTCTTTATTCCTTACTTCTGCCAAATCATCATCTGGCATTTTACTAACATCTTTGTCATTTAAAATATACTTACCAGACGTAGGTGTATCAAGACATCCAAGAATATTCATCAATGTACTTTTACCACTACCACTAGGTCCCATTAATGCAACATAATCGTTCTTCAATATATCCAAATTCAATCCTTTTAAAACCTGCACACTTTGCTTACCCATAAAATAGGTTTTAAATAAGTTTTCTATTTTGATGATTGAGTTCAAGAAGTTTAAAGTTTTAATGGTTTAAAATGTCCAAGATTTACTATATATTTTCTATCGTTTGGTTGTATTACTTTTTGATTACCTTAGGTACTGTGAAAAACTGTCCATCTGTTACTGGTGCGTTCAACATAGCTTCATCTCTGTTAATACTTCCATTAATTACATCATCCCTTAACACATTCACTGCATCTGAAATATGAAGTAAAGGCTCAATACCATTAGTATCAACCTTTTCCAGTTGCTTTATAAAGCCAATCATTTTTTCTAACTTCATTTTCACCTCTGCTTTTTCCTCTTCAGAAAAACTAAGCATTGACAAATTTGAAAGTTTATCTATGGTTTGGTTTGTGATTTCCATTATACAAATGTAAAAGGTGAACAAATAATTGTAAATAGTTATTGGTAAATGGTACAATTGGAGTATTAAAGGTTTAACAAACTAAAAGTTTCTATTTGCTTTAACCCAATCGGTAATATGTTTTGCAATGTCGATAGTTGATGTGCCTGGGGCAAAAAGTTTTCCGACACCCATTTCGTTTAAAATTTTCATATCATCTTCTGGTATTATTCCACCTCCTGTTAGCAACACATCATTCATATCTTTTTCTTTCATCAATGCTATTATTTTAGGAAACACAGTAAGGTGTGCACCACTTAAAATACTTACACCAATGGCATCAACATCCTCTTGCAATGCAGCATTTACAACCATTTCAGGCGTTTGACGTAAGCCAGTATATATTACTTCCATACCTGCATCTCTCAATGCTGTGGCAATTACTTTAGCACCTCTATCGTGACCATCTAATCCAACTTTTGCAACCAATACTCGTATAGGACGATTCATAAAGCAAGTTTTTAAACTTTGTAAAAATAAAGGATGTTAACTGATTGAATATTTTAATATTGTACTTTTAAATTAGTGACAATGAGATTAGTATTCTTATGTACGATTTTTCTTCTTGTGATAATGTTATTTTCTTGTGGTTCTGATAAAAGAAAAATTGATAAGATTACAACTACAAAAATTGATTCTTTAAAATTGCTAGCGATAATTCAAAATGGAGAAAAAATTTTTAATCGTGATTGCAATGTATGTCATGCAAGAACGAAAACTGACTATAAATTAAATAACATTGTACCAAGATTAGGGTTTAATTACATTAAGTTATACATCACAAAGCAAGACTCGCTAATACTTGCAAAAGATAAATATGCTTTAGCTTTAAAAAGTGAGTATGGAAATGCTGGCAATAGCCACAATTTTAAATACTCCGACTTTGAATTACTTTGTTTAACAGGATATTTAAGATAATACTTCCTTATTAAATGCTTTAACCATTCTATCCTTGCCCTGCATATCTTTTTTAATTATAACTGTAAATCCTTTTTCGGTAAAAACTTGAGCCGTTTCTTGCCCCAAAGCTTCATTTATTTCAACCCAAATAGTTCCGTTTTGTTTTAAATTAGTCTTGGCTAATGCAGCAATAGCATTGTAAAAAAGCAATGCATTATCATTTGGCACAAATAAAGCTAAATGTGGTTCGTGTAGCAGTACATTATCATTCATATACTGCTTTTCATTCTCTTTTATATAAGGAGGATTGCTAACTATAATATCAAACTTTGGGAAACTGCTCCAATTATTTTTATCTAAAAAATCCATTTTTTTAATTTCTATATCAACGCCAATACTTGTAGCATTTTTTTTTGCTATCTCAAGTGCACTTACGCTAACGTCAATAGCTGTAACACTTGCATTTGGCAATATTTTTTTTAAAGAAATTGCTATACAACCACTACCTGTTCCAATATCTAATATTGAAATAATTTTATTTTTATTTTCTAGTGCAATTGCAGCCACAAGTTCATCGGTTTCGGGTCTTGGAATTAACACATTTTCATCAACAATAAATCTATTTCCTGCAAACCAAGTATATCCTAACACTTGCTGAACAGGTTGATGCTTTAATAATTTAGCAATATAACTTTCTATTTTTTTTATTTGAACTTCATTTAAAGCATCATCTTTTTTAATTAGTCTTTGTGTTTTAGAAAACATTGTTACATCTTCCAAAACTAAATTAGCAATGCTTAAACATTCCCTGTGTTCATATAACAAACTTAGCTGATTAGTAATGTGAGATAATGCTTGCTGCAAATTCATATATGCAAAGTAGAAGCCTTTATGTTAATTTTGCGTGTTTATATATATTTTCTATCAAAATGAGTGTTAAAACTGCCGATTTCTTCTACACAATAGATAAACCCAGCATTGCTGAATTTAAAGATAAAGGCAGTAAATTTATTGGATATGCTTACCCAATTAAAACCACAGATGAATTTAAAATCAAATTACAAGAAGTTAAATCCTCACACCCCAAAGCATCTCACCATTGTTTTGCTTACAGAATGGGACTAGATAATAATATATACAGAGTAGGTGATGATGGTGAACCATCAGGATCGGCTGGACGACCTATTTTAAACGCCATTGACGGAAGAGAAATTACTGATGCTTTGGTTATTGTTGTTAGATATTTTGGTGGAACACTTTTAGGAATTCCAGGGTTAATAAATGCCTACAAAACCACAGCATCTTTGTCTTTACAAACTACTCCTATAATACAAAAGCCCATTTTGAAATTGTTTGAATTACAATTCGATTATACACAAACAAATGTTATTATGGCAATTGCAAAGCAACTAAACTGTGAAATTTTTCAAAGTGAAGCCCAGCTTTTTGCAGTAATGAAAATAGGCGTAATTCAGTCTAAAGAGGCCGAATTTTTACATAAACTCTCTGAATATCATACCATAGTTGTTAAAAAAATAAACCCAACTGTTAAATAAATTCAGGCACATTAATTATTAACTCGAATAACCAGCATAAAACTAAGTAAATAACTTTTACAACTCAACGATTTTGTGAGTTGCTTTTTTGGTGTGTTATTATATTTTACGTAATCGCCGATTTTTAATACCTCCATTTAATTATCTTCGCTGCCACCTCATATAAATGAATGAGAAAAATAACAATAACAATTAAGAAACAATTAAATAACAATTGAAAAAATGGATTCAACAGCGATAATTATAGGACTAGTAGCTTTGGTTTTAGGTGCAGTAGCAGGCAGATTTGCATTTGCAAAAAATACCAAAAAAGAGGTTGAGGATGCAGAAAGAAAAATACAAGACATTGAAAAACAGTTGTCTGATGCAAAAAATCAAGCTCAAAATATTATAAAAGAAGCTCAATCGAAAGCTGAAACAATAAGAAAAGAGAAAGAACTTGATGCTAAAGAAAAATTTGTTCAACTAAAATCTGAATACGAAAAAGAAGTAAACGAGCGTAACAGAAAAATCAATGAAATTGAAAACAAAGCAAAACAAAAAGAGGTAATTATTAACCAAAAAGAGGTTTCTCTTGAAAAGCAAGTAAAAGAGAATGAAGCGATAAAAGAAAACCTGAATAGGCAAATTGAAGTCGTTAATCAAAAAAGAACTGAACTAGAAAAACATCAGGAAGAACATATTAAAAGGCTTGAAAAAGTAGCTAATCTTACTGCCGATGAAGCAAGAAATCAATTAATTGATAGTTTAAAAGCAGAAGCACACTCAAGAGCCTTGATTTTACAACAAGAAATTATTGAAACTGCTAAAGAAAAAGCTAATAAAGAAGCTCGCAAAATAATTATCCAAAGCATTCAACGTACTGCTGCTGAACAAGCAATTGAAAATACTGTAACTGTTTTTCAACTAGAAACTGATGAAATTAAAGGACAAATTATTGGTCGTGAGGGTAGAAATATTAGGGCTATTGAAGCTGCTACAGGTGTAGATTTAATTGTAGATGATACTCCAGAAGCAATTTTACTTTCATCGTTCGACCCATTGCGTAGAGAAATTGCACGTTTAAGTTTACAACGTTTAGTTGCTGATGGTCGTATTCACCCAGCACGTATTGAAGAAGTTGTTGAAAAAACTCGTCGCCAATTAGAGGATCAAATAATGGAAATTGGTGAAAGAACTGTAATTGAGCTGGGAATTCATGGGTTACATAAAGAACTTGTGAGAATTGTTGGCAAAATGAGATTCCGTTCTTCTTATGGTCAAAACTTATTAATGCATAGCAGAGAAACTGCAAACCTATGTGCAATTATGGCTAGTGAATTAGGCCTAAACCCTAAATTGGCTAAGCGTGCAGGTTTACTACACGATATTGGTAAAGTA
>JBMLRA010000003.1:0-3166 GCA_049241265.1 Chitinophagaceae bacterium | reverse complement strand
ATTTTAAAAGCAAACTAAGTAACTAATTTTCTTTAATGATAAATAAAAATAAACGGAAGTGAAAAGTGGAAAGTGGAAATGCCAAATAAAAAAAATGGTAGATACTGTTCAAAAAAGTGTGTAAAATTCAAAACATTGATTTTTGTAATGACAACAAAACAAAATCTAACAATGAATTTTACACAAGAGCAAATTTGTGAACTTTTATCAGAAGTTGCAAAAGAAAAAGATGGTTACAGAACATTATTAAAATTAAGTTTAGAAGCCATTATGAAAGCGGAACGAGAACAGTTTAATGAATTAGAAGGAGATAATAGTAATGGTTATAGATTAAGCAGTGTGTTTGCCCACCATGGCAAAATGGAATTAGTTATACCACGCAGCAGGCATCACAATTTTTATCCCTTAATATTAAGTTTAATAAAAGATCAAGATAAAGAAAGTGAAACACTTGCATTTGAGCTATATAAAAATGGCTTAACTACAGAACAAGTCGGTAATTTGTTTGGTAAAATATATGGCAAAGAATATAGTAAATCAGCCATTAGCCAAATGATGACAGATGCCAGAACGGATGTATTTGCCTGGCTTGAAAGAAAAAATTTAGACAAAATTTATCCCATTATTTATATAGATGCCACCTATTGGCACACACGAAGAGAAGAGAGTGTATCCAATGAAGCTTACTACACCATTTTAGCAGTAAAGCAAGATAGAACACGAGAAGTTTTGAGTGTTGTAAATCATCCAACAGAAGGAGCAACTAATTGGCAAGAAGCCTTTGAAAGCCTTAAAAAACGTGGAGTTGAGCAAGTTCAATTAGTAGTGTGTGATGGATTAACTGGTATAGAAAATGCAGTAGCAAAAGTGTTTCCACAAGCAGCTATGCAACTATGCACTGTTCATTTAACACGAAGCATTTTAAACAAAGTAAAACCAACAGATAAGCAAGATGTAGCCAACGATTTAAAAGAAGTTTTAAACCCAGATACAGCAACTGATACAGCAAAAGATGGTATTAAAAAATTAAACAACTTTGTTGATAAATGGATTAAAAAATATCCATCATTTAAACTTTATAAAGAACACAGATATCAACTTTATTTTACGTATTTAGAATATGATGTTGGCATTAGAAGAATGATTTATACCACCAACTGGATAGAACGTTTAAACAGAAATTATAAACGAACACTAAGAATGAGAAGCTCTATGCCAAGTCCAAAATCGGTATTATTTTTATTAGGTAGCGTGGCAATGAGCAGAAAAGAATTTGATTACCCAATTTATCAATTTAAACAAACAAAGCAATTATGGTTTATTTAAAATATATTTGTAATGGAAAAAAAAGCAGGAGAAGGAAGGAGTTGAAAAAACTCAACTCTTTTCTTCAAAAGAAATATTAAAATGATTTAATAACAAAGAACCTACAAAAATCATTTTACACACTTTTTTAAACACTACCAAAACAGATTATAGTAACTGTATTGATATCTTTTTAAACATTCTTATACAAAAAAAACACTCTTTTTTTAGGCTCTTCCTGTAATTAAAAAAATTCAATTTAGGATTTAATAAAAGTTTTGATTCATTTGTAAACGCCACTCAAAATGTTTCTGTATTTTATTTATTGATGATAATTATTTCACGATTTTTATTTACAGGGCACACTACTCCCAAGAGCTAAAATATTTTTTCATTTTAAGCAGCTTTTTTGGCTGCTTGTTTTTTTAGGGCTTCTCTTCTATTGGTAATGATTGAAGCATTGGCTGTAAAAATCCCAAAGAATATCCAACATTTTTCGGTATCGGCATTTTTAGCTTTTATTTTGTGTAGGAGGAAATGATTTTTTTCATTACCAAAACTCCCTTCTAGCACACTGGCTCTTTGTTTGTTTAACGCTTTTCTTATCGCTTTTCCTTGCTCTACGTGTGCTTGTTTTTCTTTACCCTTGGGTACAAAATTGGTTACAATATTTTGCTCTTTGCAGTAGCTTCTATTGGCATTGGTAGCATATATTTTATCTGCACTATGATGGGTGCATGGGCCAAATAATTTTCTGTGTAAATGAATGCCTTCTTTTAATCTAGTGCCTTCATTAAAAGCATTGTAACTAAAGTGTTCTATAAAACTTATTCCATCTACTTGTAGCTTATTTACTTTAGCACCAAACTCAACTGGTTTGTTTTCTTTACCTCTTACAATTGGTCTTATATAGGGCTTTGATAAACTTACTATTCTATCTTTTATTACATCTACTTTACCATACACTTTGCTATATTGTTGCTCATAAACTGTTGCAATATCTTTGAGCAAATTGGCTTGTTTGTGGCTTAATACTATCTTATGTTTTTTGGTAAAATCTGTCAGTAATTCTGTAAGGCGGTATAAAAATTTTAAAAGCTTTTTTAACAACTTTTTTTCCTTGCGTTTGCTCTTTTTTTTTGTTTTTTGATATTCAGTAAATAAGGCTCTATACTTTTCATAATTGCATCTACTATCCCTTTGTTTTAGTTGTTTGCGATAGTGTTGTAGTAAACAAAATGTTTTGTTACAACTGTCCCAAACTATTTTTATGGGTGTAGGAAAATTTACATAACTCTCATAACAGGTAGCATCGGCACTACTAATGTTTTGATGTTGAATGTATGGACTCCAATGCTTTGCAGATATAATGTTTAACTCTTCAATGTTTAAATGTTTGCCGATATATATCCTCCAAAAACTGGGTAAATTTTTGTCCTTAATTACCTCGTTGGGTTTTAAAGCAATACCGCAAAAACGTTGCATACTCCAATCTGTATTGATGCGTTGAATAAGCATCTCATCGCTTAACTGCAAATAGTGTTTTAATACTAGTAATGCAAAACCACCTTGTACTGTAAACCAAGGCTTACACCCTTTACCCGTTTTTTGTTGTGGAGGTAGTGGAATATTTTGTACTAATTCTTCAAACGGAATACTTTGATATAGTTGTCCTAAATCTGTTTGTAAAAATTTAATATCTAATAGTTGTGGAAAATCTAAAAGCAATACTTTTGACATAAGAATAAGAAATAAGAATGCCTTACTTTGAGCAAAAATTGCACCAAAGAAGGCATTTTTACATATTGTCATGCCTTAAAACTATTGTCTATATTGAATTGTAGTTTTACAGGAGGTGCCT
>JBMLRA010000002.1:0-2402 GCA_049241265.1 Chitinophagaceae bacterium | reverse complement strand
ACTATTAAACAAGCAACTACATCAACATTTACAGTTGCAGCTTGTGGTAGTTACATTTGGGTAGCTAAGGGTAATAAAGTTTACACTGCAAGTAATAATACAGATACGATAAGAAGAATCAATGCAGCAGGTTGTGATAGTATTATCACTTTGAATTTAACTATTAAGAGTGCAACAGCATCAACTACCAATTTAAGCATTTGTCCAAGCCAATTACCATATAGTTGGAATGGCTTAACCTTTACTGCTGCTGGTTCACAAACAAAAACTGGATTGGTAAACAGCCAAGGTTGTGATAGTAGTGCTACGTTAAACTTAACGCTTACAGTAAGTTTGATGCCAAGTATTGTTGTTAATTCATCTAATCAAAATGTTTGCTTCGGAACTGTTGTGCAGTTCAATACAAATATCACAAATCAGGGTACAAATCCATCATATCAATGGTTTAAAAATGGAATTGCCGTTGGAGCAAATGCTAGTACCTATCGAGATAGTTTATTAAATAATCAAGACAGTATTTGGTGTGTATTAACCAGCAGCGAAAACTGCTTAACTGCTAACAATATCAAGAGCAATGTAATTAAGATGAATATCAAGCTTGCAATCTTTGGTTCAATAAAAACACCAAATGGCAATGCAATACCTAAAGTTGTTTTATACAGAACAGGGTCAATAGTTGATACTCAACTTGTAAATAATAAATACAGTTTTAATTGTATTGATGCCACTAATACAACGCGAATTAGACCTTCAAAAAACAACGACATCACCAAAGCAAATGGTGTGACAAGTGTGGATGTATTATTTACCCAACGTCATGTTTTAAACACCACTAAATTAAACAGTGCGTATAAAATTATTGCTGCAGATGTTGATGGCAATAAAGCTGTTAATAGTGTGGATGTATTGAGAATGAAACGCTTGATACTTGGTGTAGATACAACATTTACAAAAGGCTCTGGAGTTAATAAAGTTGACAGGCTTTGGGAGTTTGTAGATAGTGCTTATCAATTTCCAGATACTACAAAACCATTTCCTTTTAAAGATTCTATTTCGTTCACAAATTTAACTAGCAATAAAATCAATCAAACATTTATTGGTGTAAAGTTGGGAGATGTAAATTATGATTGGAAACCTTTAGTTTCAAAGGGTGAGGAAGTTAAACCTGTAGAGTTGATTTATTCAATTAGCAATGAGCAAATAGCAATGAGCAATTCGGTTCTAAGAATTCCTATTACTGTAAGAAACTTTAAAGAGATTGCTGCAATGCAGTACACGCTTCATTTTGATAATAAAAACTATGAATTTGTTGGGTTTGAAAACAACAAGTTAAACATAGATTTTAACGAGAACCAAGCAATAAGAAACGGCAACATTTCAATGCTGTGGACAGATATAAATGCAGATGCTAAAACATTAGAAGATGGAAGTGAATTGTTTGTTTTGGTTCTTCGGTCTGCAGTCAATAGCCGACTGTCAAAAGATTTAGAACTAACCATCGACAACTCAATAGCTGATATTGAAGCTTGGGATAGAGACTTGAATCAACACAATATTACTTTAACAAAACAACAAAAACTCCAAGCTGCAAACATCGAACAATGGACGGTTTCTCCTAATCCTTCAAAAGGGGACGTTGTGGTATCAATGGTTTCTAGTGTGGCTAGAACAGTAATTTTTGAACTAACAACTGCCAATGGTAAAATGGTATTTAAACAAAATGTGGAGGTTATTAGAGGAGCCAATAAACTTCCTTTAACCCTAACTAAAAATAAATATTTACCAAGTGGCTTATACTTTTTAAAAGCCAATGGAACAACACAAAGTTTGATTATAAATCCATAGTTTTTTTATGAAATGTTTTTAGCGATGAGGCTGTCTTAAAAGGGCAGCCTCTTTTTATTATTAGAGGATTGAATATATAATATACCTTTTTGTAACACCGTTTTAACCTACATCTCGCAAGTAGCTCCAATTAAAACTTGAACGTTTGTTCTTGCAATTAAATAATCAATCATCATTTAGCAATAGTCATTGCTAAATATTCTATTCACTATCCTTGCAATACCTCTGCGACTGCCAAACATTGTATCGTCATTCATCGCAATAGATAAGCGAATACTTGATACTGTCTTGTCAATCATCACAATATCTGAGCCATTGCTGAACACTATATTGTCAATTATAACAATAGATGAGCAACTACAAAACATCATATTTCAGGCATTATACCCTTTTAAAAATTAACATTTTTAAAGGGAATTTTTAACATTTTGTTTGCTGTGTTTACTAACACTGTGTTTTTTTTTGAAATTTAAAAAATTTACCAAAAACAAAATAAAAAAAAATTTATTGCAAAGGAATGAACAAATAAAAAAAACCCTTAAAATTTTCAAAAAAAA
>JBMLRA010000001.1:0-2594 GCA_049241265.1 Chitinophagaceae bacterium | reverse complement strand
AAAAATGGTAACATTAAAGCCAAGTAGTACTAATTGCCCGTATGCTTTATTTTTTACATTTTTATAGTATTAAAAAAGCTATTTAAATGGTTTTGATTTGAGTTTTTCCAATATGATCTTATTACAGTTTTTAGTTTATAACTTAAAATTAGTAAGGACTACCTACTAATAAATAGAATAATCTAAATAACTAAACGATTTATGGTGGTTTTGCCAAGGGTGTTCACCTCTTCCCATTCCGAACAGAGAAGTTAAGCCCCTTATGGCCGATGGTACTTGGGTTTTCCTGGGAGAGTAGGTAGCTGCCATATTTATTTAAGCCTCAGCATTCATTTGTTGAGGCTTTTTTGTTCTAGTAGTTGTTTGACTTTTTTTTTGAAGAATATGGCTATAATAATTAACCATAGCATATTCCACCACGTTATTTTAGTTTTTAAAATCTTATCAAAATTCCTTTGTAGGCATCCTTCCAAGTATTTGTTCTTTCAATCTTGTATCTATTCTCGTCATATTTCATACCGTCATAATATTGTTGAACAATCCATCATTTGGATTGTATTTTCCAATCTTTTGTTTTATCTGTTCTTTTAGCAATAGTTAGACTCATATTCAATTTCTTTTGAACTCACTTTTTTAAATTTCCTCTATATACATAATCTGCAAATATATGTTGCAAATTAGGCTCATCATATCTTGATTCAAACAACTTTTCAAGCACTTTCTTTGCTTCAACACTATAGTGAATATTAGCAGCGAGTGATGGATTTTCTACCTTTGAGTGGACATTCAATTTAAGAGCAATTGCTTACTTTTAATTTTATGACAACAATAAAAAGGTACTACACAACAGAGTTTAAAATCAAAGCAGTAGAACTGAGCAATTTAAAAGGTTCAGTTAATCAAGTTGCCAAAGAATTAGATGTTCCTGAAAAAAATATCAGACAATGGAAACAAGAGTTTAGTTTAGGTAAATTGGGCATTGATTACAAGCCAGACAAAACCAAATCAGCCATTGAATTAGAGAATATTGCTTTAAAAAAATCAATTTATGATACTAAACTAGAGAATGATATATTAAAAAAGGCTCTTGCCATCTTCACCAAGAAAGACAGGTAAAATTTAGGTTTATGCAACAGCATCAAAATAGGTTTCCTGTTGTGAAGATGTGCAAAGTATTAAAAGTAAGTACGGTGGTTATTATAAATGGTTAAACAAGTTCCTAGTAAAAGAAAGCAACGCATAAAAATGCTATTAGAAGCAATACAAGTTGTGTATAATGATAGCAAAAAAATCTATGGTAGTCCCGTATTACAGCAGAATTACAGAAGAAAAATATTGTTGTATCAAAAGTTTTAGTAGCCAAAATAATGAAGCAAAATAATATAAGAAGCATTATAAAAAAGCGATATAAAGTAACCACAGACTCTTCACACAAATATCCAGTTGCAGCCAATGTTTTGAATAGAAACTTTACAACAAAAGAACAAAACAAAGCTTGGGTATCAGACATAACTTATGTGGCTACAGACCAAGGCTGGCTGTATTTAACTAGTGTTATAGATTTGTTTGATAGAAAAGTAATTGGTTGGTCATTAAGCAATACAATGAAAGCAAAAGATACCAGCATTGCAGCGTTTAATATGGCAAAAAAGAACAGACCGATACAACCACACCAACAACTTATTTTTCATTCAGACAGAGGTATACAATATGCTTGTGAGGAATTTACAACACTGGTTGATCATCATAAAAATATTACTAGAAGTATTAGTAGAAAAGGAAATTGTTGGGATAATGCACTTGCAGAATCATTCTTTAATACAATAAAAACAGAACTCAATTATCAATATAAATACCAAAGTAAAAAAGAAACAGAGCTACTCATTTTTGAGTATATCAAAACATTTTACAATATCAAAAGAAGGCATCCATACTTAAACAATTTAACCATAAAAGAATACAATCAATTATTTAATAACGATTTAAAAAATGTAGCTTAAGGCTCTTGAAAAATTTATCCACTTTTTATTTGGAAGTTAAGCTAATAATTGTTTTGAAATAGTAATCATTTTTTAAATTAAAATATAAAAAAGAGGCTGTTTTAAAAATAAAATGAAGGCACTGAGAATTTGTTATACGAAAAGTTTTTCCATCACCTCTCCGAATAAAAAGAGGCTGTCTCGGACTTTTGAGACAGCCTCTTACAGCTATTGATTTAATGATTAGTTATTGCTTTAGCTATATTATGACTAGTAAATCACTCGATATTATTTATTCAACATCAATTTAGCAGGTGTGTAATTCACTTCATCACCTTCTAAAGTAACCACATAGTTGCCATTGGTTAAACTATTATTTAACTCAATAGTTTGTTTGTTAGTTCCTTTAGTTGCGTTGATAAATTGTGTTTTAACAACTCTACCTGTTGCAACATCTGTAACTTTTAATACTAATGCTTGTGCTGTATTGCTTGTAAATGTGGTTGTAAATCTACCCATTGTTGGGTTTGGATATACACTCATTACATTCAATGTTTCGCTTGCAGGAGTATTTGCAGTTGCTGTTGAGAATCTTGCATTACTTAGATTTACTGT